>NZ_JAXWCK010000033.1:0-45151 GCF_037349415.1 Anthropogastromicrobium sp. | reverse complement strand
AAAAATACACGATACAGAAAGGATAAGGGATGTCTGACACAGAATTTGAATCATTTGTCATGAACGCAGGGCCGGATATTCTGAGGTTCTGCCGTATCATTGCGAATAACAAAGAGCAGGGAGATGAGCTATATCAGGACGCGATGGTTTTGTTATTGGAAAAGCGGGCGTCATTGAAAGCAGAGCAAAATAGCAAAAGCTATGCGTTGTCTGTTGCTGTTTTGCTGTGGAAAAACAAAAAGAAAAAATATGCAAACCGTATGCGAATCGCGCCAGTCAGCAGCTTGGAAGAGCATCAGGAAACGGTTTCTTCATTTGCGGCGGATTGGGACACGACACCGGAACAGATGATGATCAACAAACAGGAGATTGCAGAGGTGAGAAATGCAGTGCAGATGCTACCAGAAAAATATCGAATTCCAATCTGCTTAAGTTACAGTGCTGGGCTGACAATGGAAGAAATTGCAACATGTATGAAAGTGCCGGTCAATACGGTGAAAACAAGAATCCGAAAGGCAAAATCAATTTTAAAACAGGAATTGGAGGCGAGAGGAATTGACAGATGAGCGATTTGAACAGTTGATGAAGCAGGCATTGAAGCCTGAAATTGATGAGCGAGATGTTGTGATCCAAAAAAATACAAATAATTATAAAAACAGAATGAAACGAAAAAGAAGGTTGCGTGTCTGTATAACAGCAGGAATTGCTGCGGCTGCCTGTGTGGTTGCAGGTGTGCAGCTCAATCGTTTTGGAAATGGACAAGTACCGTATACAGAAACAAAGCAGGATTTTGTTACAAACAAAACATCATCTGCATTTTCACTTTGCGTTTATGCATCGGAGCTCAGTTCGGAAAATTCGGTGGCGTTAAACAATGAGAACGGAAATTCGTGGGTATTCGGTATGAGATCAGACAGTGATATGCTCAGCTATTGCATTGCTTTTCCTGTTTCGTGCAAAGGTGAACAGATAAAGCAGATCACATATACGATTAACAAGGGGGTGTTTCAGATCATCGGGGAGAATCCTGAGAAGTTTTGCACACAGATGACTCTATATACAGAGCAGACAATGAATTTGCCAAGAATTTCCCAAAACAAGGATCAGCAGGAAAGTGTTCTATATTGCACTTCCTATACCATTGATTATGAAAATCAGGATGCGGGGTGTTTTGTTAATATTTGTGGATTCACGGCGGATGATGAGCAAACGGAAAACTTATTTTTTAAGAGTGAATCAATTGAGGCAGGAAAATGGACAGAGGATTTAAATTCGATTCTTTTCGATAAAATACAGGTTACAGTTTGTGCAGCGTTTGAGGATGGCACAAGTAAAACTCAGACGATTGCAATAGCGGCAGCAGCTAGTGATGCAAACAGTACGTATGAGAAAGGGCAGACACAGAAGGAGAAATTGATTCAGTATGAGATGAGGTGATCGAATGAGAAAACGAGGAAAAGTGAAAATTGTTTTGGCTATTTTTATAATAGTATTATTTTCTTGTACAGCGGTGATAGGCAACAGTAGAACAGGCGTGATTGAAAACGTGATGGCAAAAAATGCTGCCGATGTAGATATTCTGACGATTAAATCAAGAGTATTCACAGGGGAGGAGATCATTAAAGCATGGCTAGACACGGATACACTTGATGAGAATTGCTTAACGGTATTAGCGCAGCGTGGGACGGCAGCAGTCACGACGACCTATGATACTGGAAAGCAAAAAATAACAGTGAACTGGAATCAGGGAGCATTTAACGGTGCCATTGTTCGGATAAATGGACGAGAAGAAAAAACCAGAGAAGAATGGACAGCCCGTTGGTTAAAAACTTTTGAGAATCTTGGAATTTCAGTCGATGATTCTTATGAAGAAAAGTGGCAGGGTGAAAATAATGATGAAGAACATGATATTTATTATATAGAAGAAAATGGAATTCATCTGTGTCCAAATGGCTATTCACTGGGTGATTTGGGACAATGTTGGGGACAGTCAATTGATATTACAATTGAGAAAGATGGTTATTTTGTATCCTTTAATAATGTATCAGAAGTAATTGCACGGGAAGAAAAGAAAGGACGAAAGCTGATTTCTAAAGAGAAAGCCATACGGGCATGTCTTGACAATTATTTTTGGGATCAGAATGCGGAGGATGAAGCGGGCGTATTAGTAGAAGAGGCTTCCTGTGACATGGAATACCTGATGATTGATAAAGGATCCGAGAATGACGAGAGTGTGTGTGATATTGGCTATTATGTGCAAATTCCAATGTCCGATACAGACGGTGGAAATCAGTATGTGATTGAAGGTTTTGTCGATGGAGAATACCCGTATTGCTATGCGACTGCAATGACGGCAAATGTTAATCAAACAGATCAGAGCGAATAGGAACGGAGGGATGCATATGATCAGACGGGAAGCAAGGCGGATTGTGACGTCTCCGCTAGCATGGTTTTGTGTCGTGATCTACGCGGCAGTTTTGTTGATGGGAATTGCAGAGACGTTAAAAATAAAAGAGGCAATATCGGATCATGGCTGGTTAGATTTGTTGTGTGTGTCAGAAGAATATGGCATTACAACTTTGGTGAAAAATCTGGTATTTCCTATGAGTGTTGCATCGGTATATTTTGATGAAAAAAAGGGAAAATGTGATTGGGTAAAAATGATGCGGACAAGTCGGCTTCGCTATTGTGTGACAAAAGCAATCGCGGTATTTGTTGGCAGCATTTTTCTATATATGATGAGCGTGTTCCTATTTATTGCAGTTGGAAGCATGATGCATCCTGAGATTTTAAAGACTGCCAATAATTCGTATTTTCTGGTCGGTGAAATGTGGCAGAAGTGGATCCAGGATGGAACGTATTGGGGTGTATTCTTTTTGTATGTAGTTTTGAATTCGCTTCAAGTTGCTGCGTGGTCCTCGATGTTAGGGTTATGTGTTGCTGCTTTTAGTGAAAATCGATATGTGGTTGCAGCTGTTCCTTTTTTTATCAATAGGATATTTCTTTATCTTGGAGACATGATTGATTGGCTTTCGATCGTTAGTCCATATAGCTATCAGCCAATACAGTTTTGGTATACCGGTACGCAGGTGGATCTTTTCTGGCTGGCTTTTAAAAATTTGGCAGTAATGTTTTTATTTACCTGTATTTTTATAGAGGAAATGAAATGGAGGGCATCACATGGCTGATAGAAGAACAAAGAAAACGGCAAAACAAATTTTTGGCTACGCACGTCTGAATTTTCATATGGGAATGCGTCAGGGAAAAAATCTGGCTGTTTTATTGTGCATGGGCTGCTTTTTGCTTTATTATCTCGGTGGCATTCGTGGGTATCTGGCATCGGCAGAAGAAACGGTCAGTGTGCAGGAGTTATTTCTGGCTATGATGAATACGCATTATACGGCAATGACAGTCGGGGTTGGCTATCTGCTTGTGATCTGTGATATTCCATATAGTGAGAAGGGGATTTACCCATATCTTATTCGCACATCTCGAAAAAGTTGGTTACTTGGTCAGATTTTATATCTGTTCTTGGTAACAATTTTCTATTTTTTTTATGTGGGACTAGTGCTTGCAGCAGCAATTGTTCCTCATATTTCATTTCGTATCTCGTGGACAAATGCTTTTGTCAAAATGCTGAATGCACCATGGAGATGTGGAATAAAGAATTATTTTTCTTTTACGTTTTCGCTAATAAAGCATAATCCACAGTATGTTGTGGTAGTACGACAACTCTTTTTATGTCTGCTTGTTTCGATGACTCTTGGAATGTTGACAATGGCGGTTCATATGTTGTGGAAAAATGGCCCCGGTATATTGGTTGGCGCAGTGGCTCTGGCATGTGATTATCTGGTAACGGCGGTATTGGATGCGATTGTAGGACTTCGCTATTTTTCACCTCTTACATTGAGTCGAATTTCAGCACTCAGTACCAGCGTAAATGATCGGTTCAATCCATCATTTTCGTATGCGTGCCTATTTCTTGGCGGTTTGTTTGTGGTTTCACTGAGCATTAGCATCTGGAAATTAAGGCGCTATGAGTATGGGCGATAATGAGTATAATCGATAATGAGTATGGCCCATAAGCCAATAAGGGTGTACAAGAACTATTTTTGAGAGAAAGGATGCAAGATCAATAGTCAATGTTTTTCGGTCTAACATTATAATTATATAGGAAGGAACGTGACGTGTATGAGTGATTATATTCAATTAACAAATATCAGTAAAACGTTTGGAAAGCAGACTGTGTTGCAGCCGCTTACAATGGGGTTTGAGGAAGGAATGATTCACGGCATTATCGGGCGAAATGGTTCTGGTAAAACCGTTTTAATGAAAATGATTCTGGGTATTTTGCAGCCGACAACGGGAACGGTCATAGTGGGAGATAAGCGAATCGGAAAGGATGTGGATTTCCCAGAGAGTGCAGGTGCGATCATTGAGACGATTGAGTTTATTCCATATATGAGTGCATATCAAAATCTGGCAGACATCGCAGCGATGCGCGGCAATCTGTCAAAGACTCAAATAAAGGAAGTGCTAGAGATGGTCGGCTTAGGAAATGTCGGAAGAAAGCATGTATCAAAGTTTTCCATGGGAATGCGACAGCGCCTGGCGATCGCACAGGCAGTAATGGAGTCTCCGAAGCTTCTGATATTAGACGAGCCGATGAATGGCATGGATGAGAAAGGCGTGGAGGAGATGCGGCGGCTGATTTTAGCGAGAAAAGCGGCGGGTACGACGATCATCCTTTCCAGTCACAATATAGAAGATATCCGTATCTTATGTGATCAGGTGTACCGCATAGATGCAGGAGTTGTCATGAGAGAAGTTGAATGAGAAACTGAGTGACCATGGGGACAGGTCCGGCGGACTTTTAATTGGGTACGTTGGTTTGATTACTGTCCCGGTGGCTTGCAATTGTTATGCAAAGGCGCCAGAAGCTGCAAAAGCGGCTATGGCGTTTTTTTTTGGACGCAGCTCTGCCACAGTTTAAAGAGACCGCAAACAATGTGGTCTTTTTTGCATATAAGAAGCATCTAACCTGCATTGTATCGTACCTTTTTGTGTGGTATCATAGCTTTATCATTTTTATATAAGGTATATTTGCGGAGGAAACAGATGGAAAAAAGACAGACATGTGATCTGGCAGGAATCTGGCGCTTTGAGATTGATAAAGAGGACAGGGGCTTTGCCGAGCACTGGGAAAAACGAAGACTGACACAGACGATCACGCTGCCTGGATGTCTGCAGGCGCAGGGCTATGGCGATGCGATCAGCGAAGATACACCGTGGGTTCAAAGTCTGTATGATGCGTTGTGGTATCAGCGCGGCGAATATGCGTATGCGCAGGAGAATGGAACAAAGGTGCCATTTTTGAGTCAGCCGCCGCGTCACTATACAGGAAAGGCGTGGTATCAGAAGACGATTTTTGTGCCTGAAAAATCAGATGGGTTTGTTGGCCGGCTGACTCTTGAGGACACAAAATGGAAGACAACGCTCTGGATTGATGGGGAATGCAAAGGCAGCATAGTAAGTCTTTGTGCGCCGCATGTATATGAGACAGGGGCATTATCAGCAGGAGAGCATACAGTTACGCTTTGTATTGACAATGGCTGGCAGCTGCCGTATCGGCCAGATGGTCATGGCGTGTCAGATGCGCTAGGCGCAACATGGAACGGCGTTGCAGGAGCGATTACCTTAGAGCTATTCAATCGTGTTTGGATTGAACGTGTTTGGGTGAATGCACAGCTGCCGAAGGCTACCATAAAAGTATATCTGAAAAATGAGACAAGCCATACTCAAAACTGTATAGTTCGCGTACAGGATATTGCACGCACGGATATCAGTGCTGAGATGATCTGCGTGCTCACACCGGGAAGCCAGATTTGTGAGCTTACGCTGAACTATCCATCTGATACATTACTTTGGGATGAGTTTGATCAGGGCTTACAGCACCTTATAGTAACATTGTCCTCTATAAGCAATGCACTGCAAGGAGAAATGCAATCATATATCACACAATTACCATTACAGAGCAAAGAAATGGTATCGCAGTTTCCAAAAGCAGTACTACAGACTAAAGAAGTCACATTTGGTTTTCGCAGGGCAGAGGTAAAGGACGGTCATTTTGTCATCAATGGGCGAAACACATATCTTCGTGGAACTCATTTTGGAGGCGATTATCCATTAAGCGGCATTCCAGATTGTGGCAGCGCATACTGGGATAAAATCATGGAGACTGTGAAAACGTGGGGCATGAACTTTATCAGGTGCCATTCATATTGTCCGCCAGAGGCTGCATTTGAAGCAGCTGACCGCGTTGGTGTCTATTTGCAGATAGAGTGCGATATGTGGAATGTGTTTGCACCAGATGCGCAAATGAACAACGTGCTGTGGGAAGAGACAAAGCGTATACTTGATACATTTGGCAATCATCCGTCATTCCTTATGCTGTCTCCGAGCAATGAGCCGGGTGGAGACTGGCTTATGCCGCTTACTGATTGGGTATCAAAGTGTCGCGCATACGACAGCAGACATCTTTATACCATTCAGTCTGGATGGCCGTATCCTATGGAGCCGGATAAAATCACGGGAACAGATTATGTCTATTTTCATAGATCAGGATTTGGCATACAGCCAGGCGGAACCATCCGTGGACCGCGCGGTTGGAATGGTGGTGATTACCGTGAATCATTAAAAGATATCTCTTACCCTGTAATATGTCATGAGCTTGGCCAGTGGTGTGCGTATCCAGATTTTGATGTGATTGATAAATTTACAGGCTATTTGCAGCCGGGGAATTTCGAGATCTTTCGTGAGAGTGCGCGTGCGCATGATGTGTTGGGGCAAAATAAGGAATTTGTCTATAATTCAGGACGGCAGCAGGTGCGTATGTTAAAGGAAGATCTTGAAGCAAATCTGCGAACACCTTATATATACGGTTTTGAACTTCTTGATCTTCATGATTATTTGGGACAGGGAACGGCACTTGTCGGTATTCTCGATCCATTCTGGGATTCAAAAGGCTATGTTACTCCAAACGAGTGGCGTCAGTTTTGTGATGAAACCGTACTTCTTGCGCGCATCGAGTCCTACTGCATCGACCGTGCAAAAAATGCTACGATCAGCATCCCAATCGAGGTCAGCCATTTTGGTCGCGCACCGTTACAGTCTGTTCGCATTCATTGGCAGCTTGAGCAGCAGCCAGTTACCGGGTATACATACGGTGAACATGGCAAGACACTTACGCAGACCATATTTCAGCCGCCTGTTCTTTGCGGAACACTAAAGCAAAGAGATTATGCGCTAGAGAAAAATCAGTCTGCCGGCTGCATTTACTTGAATATGGAAGATATAGAGCCAAATCGTGTTTATACATTGCGAGTAAGCATGAAGGCAAATGGAAGGATAGTGGAGAATACCTGGCCGATTTGGATATTTGACAGCAGCAAATTAAATCCAGTTTCTACACCAGACGGGTCAAAAGCAGAGTCTGATACGCACGAAGCAGTTTTCATCACATCAGACCGCTTCCACGCCGAAACACTTCTTAATGAAGGAAAGCGTGTATTGTTTGAACTGCCATATGAGGATACTTCATATGATTGTCCGCCTGTTCGCTTTAATCCGTCCTTCTGGAACTCACAGATGGGACCGACTTGGGCGCGAGGTATGGGCATGATAATTCAAAAAGCACATTCGGCATTTGCATCATTTCCAACAACTGCTGACGGCGGATGGCAGTGGCAGTCATTAATTGAAAATGCAAGAGGTCTTCGAGTAGAAAAACTTGGCTGCGATTGCATTACAAACCTTGTTCAGCCAATTGACGAATGGAATAGAAACGACAAGATGAGCCTTCTTTTTGAGTGTCAGGTTGGAACAGCCCGTCTTATGATGACTTCCATAAATCTTGAACAGGATACCCCACAGGCCGCAGCCCTAAAGAAAAGCATTCTTTCTTATATGAAGAGCGATGCTTTTGAACCGCAGGGACAAGTATCATGGAAACAATTATCATCGCTGTTTGAGATAAACGATGTAATGAAAGAACTAGGTGCAAAGATAGATGAGGATTCATTATCTGCCTGTCTTGATGGAAATCCGCAGACCTTTGTGCGGCTTACGGGTGGCTATCCGTATTCCTTCATTATTCAGACACCACAAAAGCATGACATTTTTGGTATACTCTATATGCCGCGTCAAAATCATCGTGAACATGAGGGTGAGCTTCGCAGCTATCTTATCGAGGCATGGTTAGACGGTACATGGAAACAAGTTCAAAAAGGTAAGCTTTCGTCATCCTACGAACCAAAGCGCATAGCCTTTTTGCATGAGGTATATACAGATCGTATTCGTTTCACTGCACTCGATACATTTAGCGCACCGGGAAAGAGCTGCTTCTGGGCAATGGAACCAGACGGTTGGTATCAAAAAGAGGCAGACACGACTGCTAATCCAGAGTTTAAGGGACAGCTGCCGCAGGATATCTTTAGCGCGTCTGTGATCAACCTTCTTTTGGCAGAGGAAGAGGAGATGGCCGTTTGGAAACAACACGCTGAACAACGGAGTGTTCATTTGAAAGAAGCAGTAACTAGTATTGCTTCCGAGAAGAGCGCAACCGCCGAAATTGATAACTAGTTACGTAAATGGGTGGCCGACAAACACTTCGCCGAGGTCCCCTTCGATAACCTCCTGGGTTACAATACAATAAAAAAGAAAGGAATATCTACCATGGAATTTACAAAGTATGGAATCACAGAAACTCCAAAACTAATTTACAACAACCTACTTGCATCCAAGTCCGATATCGACGGCTTTGTGCTTGAGGGTACAGCTAACATTTCATTTCCTGAGGGCAAGCTTCGCATGGAAAACGGCTTAAGTGCTGCGCAGGGTCAGAAGGCAAACTACGTTTTATGGTGTCCGAAGAATTTTCCATCCAATGTTTACATTGAATGGGAGTTTCAGCCATTAAAGGAGCCAGGACTTGCAATCCTTTTCTTTGCTGCAAAGGGAAGAAATGGAGAAGATCTCTTTGATGAATCACTTCAGCCAAGAACAGGAGAGTATCCGCTTTATCATCACGGAGATATAAATGCCTTCCATGTATCTTATTTCAGAAGAAAAGAGCCAGATGAGAGAAGCTTCCACACATGCAACTTAAGAAAGAGCTATGGATTTTATCTTGTTGCGCAGGGTGCTGATCCTATTCCGGACGTTGCAGATGTATCCGCACCGTACAAGCTTGGTCTTTTAAAATATGAGAATCAGGTACGCTTCTTTGTCAATGACTTAGAAGTATTCAATTTCAACGATGATGGAACAACATATGGTCCATGCTTGGAAGGTGGAAAAATCGGATTTAGACAGCTTGCACCGATGATAGGAGAGTACTCAAAACTTAAAGTTTATAGCTTTGAAAATTAAAAAAATATAGTTGAGAAAGTGTCTATTTACATAAAAGGTCGTTTTTGCTATGAACTAAAAATAAATTGAATAGACATCCAAAATTTGTCCGTTCTACCTAATGACAAATGATA
This sequence comes from Anthropogastromicrobium sp., assembly GCF_037349415.1. Classification (NCBI taxonomy): domain Bacteria; kingdom Bacillati; phylum Bacillota; class Clostridia; order Lachnospirales; family Lachnospiraceae; genus Anthropogastromicrobium; species Anthropogastromicrobium sp. The sequence continues at coordinate 35,609 of NZ_JAXWCK010000033.1, read as the reverse complement.
AATTTTTAACAAAAAATAGAAAAAATTAATTTTTTTAGAACAAAAAGTAAAAAAAGTATTGAAAAAATAAGCAAAGTATTATATAATATCGACAATGAAAATACACCATCCGTGTGCAGCAGATATCATCTTTGAAAACCAAAGTTTATAAAAAAACTTGGTCGTAAATGCATAGAATGCACTCTAAAAGGATCGGAGTAGAAAAAAGGAAGGAGAAAAATCATGGGTAAGAAAAATAACACATCAGCCTATCAGCATAAGAAGACTCCGCTGATCACTGACATGAAGCGTCATAAGTGGCTGTATCTGATGGTTCTTCCAGGCGTTATCTGGATGATCATTTTCTGTTATATGCCTATGGGCGGCCTGGTAATGGCATTCCAGAATTACAAGCTGCGTATTCGTGGTCATTCAGGCATCTTTTCCAGTTTCATCTACAGTGAATTTGTAGGACTGGATAATTTTAAAGAGTTTTTTACAAGTAAAACAGTTAGCTTCTGGTCGCTGTTTAGAAATACATTGTCCATCTCATTATTGAGTCTGGCATTGTTTTTCCCGGCACCGATTATTCTTTCATTGATGCTTAATGAGTTAAGATGTATGCCATTTAAGCGTATTTCACAGACACTGGTTTACATTCCTCACTTTGTATCCTTAGTTATCGTTGCATCTTTAACACAGCAGCTGTTTAACTCTAATGACGGTGCTGTTTACCAGTTAATGGAGATGTTTATGGGTGATGGGGCACCGAAGATTCTGACCGATCCGAAGTACTTCAATCAATTGATTGTAGGACAGAGTATCTGGAAGGAGACTGGTTACGGTACTATCATTTTCTTAGCAGCACTTTCCGGTGTTGACATGCAGCTGTATGAGGCAGCACGTGTAGATGGTGCAGGCAGATGGAGACTGATGTGGCATATCACACTTCCGGCAATCCGTGGTACAGTTGTTATCATGCTGATTATGAAGTGCGGAAGTATCTTAAACACAGGTTTCGAGCAGATTTACCTGATGAAGAACGATTTGAATGCTTCTAGGGCACAGGTATTTGATACCTACATTTATGAGAGAGGTATTGTAAGTGGCCAGTATTCTGTATCAGCTGCAGCAGGACTCTTTAAGTCTATTGTCAGTTTGATTCTTGTTTTAAGTGCAAATAAGATTGCAAAGCTCTGTGGTGAGAGCGGATTCTATTAAGGAGGCAAAAGCGATGGCTAACAATATTTCAAGAGCAAACAGAATTAAGCGGTCGCCTGGTGATGCATTTGTACAGGTTCTTCTGTATGTGTTTGTAGCACTTTTTGCCATAGCAACCGTTATCCCGTTTTTATATGTACTGGCTGGTTCCTTCGCGACAGAGCAGGAGCTGACTGAAAAGTCATTCTTCCTGTTCCCGACAGTATTTTCTACCAATGCATATTCTTACATTGTAAAAGATGGTTCTATTTTTAGAGGTCTTGCAAACTCTCTGCTTGTAACAGCAGTTGGTACTTTTATCAATATGTTTATGAGTACCACACTTGCATATCCTCTGGCACGTTCCGACTTCCGTTGGAGAAACGGTATCACAAACATGGTTATCGTTACGATGCTGTTTGGCGGTGGTATGGTACCAAGCTACATCTTAGTTGTAAATATTCTTCATCTTCGTAATACATATTGGGCACTGTGGCTGCCAGGTGCAATCAGTGCATTCAACATGATTATTATCAAGAACTATTTCCAGGGTCTTCCAAAGGAACTTGAGGAAGCATCACACATCGATGGTGCATCTGACCTTACCATTTTCCTTAAGGTTGTTCTTCCTCTTTCCAAGCCAGTTTTGGCTTCTGTAGGTCTGTTCTACGCAGTAGGACACTGGAACGCATACTTCAACTCACTGCTGTATATTGATAATGTTAACATGAAGGTTGTACAGCAGGTACTGCGTGAGGTTATGCAGCAGGCACAGCAGGCAGAGACAGATGAGCTTATGGACTGGGGTTCAAATGGAGCACCGCCGTCTAAGGCAGTTCGTATGGCATCTACTGTAGTTGCAACTGTCCCGATTCTTTGTGTTTACCCATTCATCCAGAAGTTCTTTACACAGGGTGTTATGGTAGGTGCAGTTAAGGGCTAATAAGTAAAAAGAAGTGATAATGAGCGCGAAAATTTCGCAGATCATCTTTCATAGATGGCGACCGAAAGCTGCCTGTAAAAAGTGCAGCTTCGGACACTGTCAGAATATTTATTCCAGGAGGGTTTAAAAAATGAATAAGAAATTTGTAGCAGCTGGTATGGCAGCAGCAATGGCAGCAACAATGCTTCCGTCTATGGCATTTGCAGATGAGAAGCCAACCGTTACTTTACTTGTACCAGAGTACAACGCTGGTAAGAGCTTAAAGAACGAGGGTTCTGATCAGGTTATCCAGATGGTTGAGGATTACACTGGATTTAACTTTGATATCAAGTGGGGAGATAATGGTGCATATGATCAGGTTATTGGAACCACTCTTATGGACTTCGATAACATGCCAATGATCATCACCTGTGGTGGATCCATGAACGGTACGATCGTATCTGCAGCTGAGGAAGGTGCATTCTGGGATCTGTCCGAGTATCTTGATGACAGCGAGAAGTTCCCGAATCTGTCTCAGGTTAACAAGGAAACCTTAAAGGGTCTGACTGTAGGCGGAGAGGTTATCGGTATTCCACGTGTACGTGAGCTTGGACGTTACGGCTTCTCCTATCGTCAGGACTGGGCTGATAAGTTAGGTCTTGGTACTCCGGAGACTATTGATGATGTTTATAACATGCTGTATCAGTTCACCTATGGCGATCCGGATGGAAACAATGTAGATGATACCTACGGTATGGAAATGACCAAGTACACAGGACCGTTTGATATAGTTCAGACTTGGTTTGGCTGTGGAAACGGCTGGGTAGAGCAGGACGGTCAGCTTGTTCCGGTACATCAGACTGCTGAGTACAAGGAAGCAATCGACTGGTTAAAGAAGGTTTATGATGATGGTTTAATGAGCCCAGATTGGGTAACTATTGATACTTCTGAGTGGTCAAACGGCTGCAAGAAGGGTCAGAACGGTGTTTACATCGACGTTATGGATGGCGCTCGCCGTATTTGGGACTACTTCGTAAACAACGAAGTTCCGTCTGTTACTAATCCAGATGAGTTTGCATCTATGAACCTGTTAGGACCGATCAATGGCAAGACTCTTGCTACTTCCGGTTACAACGGATACTATCTGATCACCACCGATGGTGCTAAGACTGAGGAAGATGTTATCAATGCTCTGACCTTCCTTGATAAGTTAAATGATTATGATATGCTTATCTTAGCTGATTACGGTCTTGAGGGCGTTACCTACAACTGGACTGAGGATGGACAGATTGAGACTATCGAAGGAGAGACAAGTGATAGACCAAACCTTGGTTTGAATCAGATGGTTGCTTATATCCCAGGATATCCGGAAGATAAGAAGCCTCTGAAGCCAACTGAGAGAGATGATGCTCTGACCGAGTGCTACGAGCAGAGAACCCGTCCGGTAGCAGTTACCAACCCGGCACTTGCTTACCTGTCCGGTTCTGAGACTTACTCCAAGTATGGCGCTGACCTTGACAACATTCTGTCTGAGGCAAGAACACAGTACATCTGCGGCGTTATCGACGAGCAGGGTCTGCAGGATGCTTGGGATGACTGGGCAAATAAGGGTGGAAATGATCTGATTGCTGAGGTTAACGAGGCATATGCAGCAGATCAGGAAACCGCTGAGGCTGATGAGAATACTGAGGCAGCTACCGAGGAAGCAGCTACTGAGGAAGCAGCTACTGAGGAAGCTTCCAGCCAGGCTGAGTAATTAAAAATAAAATAAGAAAACCGTCAATGGTGTGATACCAAAGCGGTATTGGGGACACCTGGTTTTGGCCGGGTGTCCCTTATTTTGTTTTTTGGTGAATAAACGCCTTACAAAATGCAAATTGTCAAAAAAGAGCATATGTGAGGTGTGTGTGAAAAAGAAAGAAAAATGGGGCAAAAGAACATGGAGGACATGAAAAACATGGAAATGAAGGAGCAGACAGTTCAGTCAATGACACTTCATCTGATGGAAAACAGAAAAGCGTATGGCTATACAACATGGGGCTGCATGTGGGAGAAAGGCGCTGTATCTAAGGATGCTTCCTTTAATGTGTATGCAAAAGACAATACAAACAATAAAATGGTGCCGTCTCAGTCAAGAATAACAGCATACTGGCCGGATGGTTCAGTAAAGTGGACAGCTCATACCGCAGACAGCAAAAATGGTGAAATCTTTGAGGTTATTCCTGTAAATGAAGACGTAAGCAGCAAAAAGGATATGGAGTCATCACTTTTTGTAAAAGAAGAGGAAGATGCATATATAGTTGACGCAGGATGTGTTCACGCAGCTGTGCCAAAGAATAAAAATGTGATTCTTCGTGATGTAACAGTAGATGGACGTGTTCAGGTGACGGATGCGGATCTGGTGCTGCAGCTAGAAGAAAGAAGTGTGAAAGACGGTGTATTGATTCAAAAAACAGTGCCGTACACAGGAGAGATTGAGTCTGTTTCTATTGAGGAGCAGGGACCAGTTCGTGTGACTTTTTGTTTAAGAGGAACTCATGTAAGTCATGCAAATGATCGCCGTGTGCTGCCATTTGTTATCCGCGAGACTATCTATTTTAATAGCCCAAAGATTGATTTTGAGCATACGTTTTTGTTTGATGGTGATGAGAAGAAGGATTTTCTTAAAGGTCTTGGTGTGCGTTTCCATCGTCCAATGAAGGGTGAAATGTATAACCGTCACATTCGTTTTGGTACTGATCATGGAAGTTTTCATGAGGAGATGACTGAGCTTCTTAGCTGGCGTCCAAGAGTAGCACCAGAGATTTATGATGCGCAGACAAAGGGACAGATGCTTTATCTTGATGCAGATAATGATCAGGCTGCCGCAACTGCAATAGAAGCATCTAAGCATATGCCGATCTGGAGCCGCTACGTGCTTTGTCAGGATAGCGCAACACATTTTTCTATTAAAAAGAAGATCGTAAATCCAGACTGCTGCTATATAGAGGGACTTCATGGCATGAGAGCACCGGGCAGCGTAAATATTGCCGATGAGAGCGGAAGCTTCTCCCTTTCCTCAAAAGATTTCTGGCAGAAATATCCGTCAGCAGTTGAGGCTGGTGATCTTGATCAGGACAATGCCGAGGTGATTTTCTGGCTGTGGTGTCCACAGGTTGAGGCAATGGATTTTCGCCATTATGCCGATCAGGGCTATTCCCAGACTTATTATGAGGGCTTCGATGTAGTTGGTGCATCTGCTTATGGTATTGGAAATACTAACAATTTCTCTATCGAGCTTTCTAATAACGCAGCATCTGATGGCGATGCATTAAAGCGTTTTTCAGACAGCGTTCAAAAGCCGCCTGTATATGTAGCAGATCCGTCTGTTTATGAAAAGCTTCAGGCATTTGGTGAGTGGAGTCTTCCATCAAAAAAAACACAGGTAGAGCGCTTCTTAGAGGAACAGCTTGATAAGGCATTTAATTTTTATAAAAATGAGGTAGAGGTGCGCAGTTGGTACGGCATGTTTAATTATGGAGATATCATGCATACTTATGATCCATTCCGCCATAGCTGGCGCTATGATATGGGCGGCTACGCATGGCAGAATACAGAGCTTGTTCCAACGCTGTGGTTGTGGTTAGCTTTTATGAGAAGCGGAAGAGAAGATATTTTCACAATGGCAGAGGCAATGAGCCGTCACTGTTCAGAGGTTGATATCTATCATTTTGGTCCGCTTAAAGGTCTTGGATCTCGTCATAACGTGCGCCACTGGGGCTGCTCATGCAAGGAGGCTCGTATTGCAATGGCAGGTCATCATCGTTTCTATTACTACCTGACAGGTGATATGCGTATTGGTGATGTCTTTGAGGATGTAAAGGATGCTGATGAGGCAATTGTTACGACAGATCCGCTTCGTTTCTTCTTTGACAAAGATAAGATGAATGCACCGGCACATGCGCGTTCAGGACCAGATTGGTCAAGCTTTTGCTCTGACTGGATGACACAGTGGGAGCGATTTAACGATGACACATACAGAAATAAGATTCAGATCGGTATTGATGATTTAAAGGCGCTGCCGCTTCGTCTTACCTCAGGTCCTGATTTTGAGTATGATCCGAAGGACAGCCATCTTCGTTACATCGGAGAGCGCACAAACGGAGGAAGTCATCTGCAGGTGTGCATGGGTGCTATTCAGGTATGGATTGAGATTGCCGATTTGCTTGGCGATGAAGAATGGAAGGATATGTTAGCAGAGCATGGCCGTTTCTACTATCTGCCAAAGGAAAAGCAGTTAGAAGAATCAAATGGTCTTATCGGAAACAGAGAGTTTAGCCTTCCATTTATGGCATCGGGACTTGCAGCATATGGAGCAGCTCGTTTGCACGATAAGTGGCTGGCACAGACTACATGGAAGATTCTTCTTCATGCACTTTGCACTCATAATAATACAGAGGGCTTTTTGGCGCATGACATCTTTGATGTAGGAAATAAAGAAGTACTTCATGAGATTCCATGGATTACTACAAACTTCACTTCACAGTGGTGCTTAAATATAATCACGGCACTTCGCTATATTCGCGAGGATTTGCCAAAGACAATGGAAGAGTTAGAAAAGCTTTTGGCAGGGCTTGATGAAAGTGGATTCCATAAAGCGTAAAGGAGAAAAATAATTATGACACAGAAATTTCACGATTTAGTAGCTGGCGCACGTTCATACCGCCGCTTTGATCAGAGTAAAAAAATGACTATGCAGGAACTTGAGGAGCTGGCTGAGTTAGGCCGCATCACACCATGCGGTGGAAATCGTCAGTATATCCGCTTTGCACTTTGCGCAGATGAGAAGATGAATGCAGAGATTTACAAAAATCTGGCATGGGCAGGCTATTTAAGTGACTGGGACGGCCCGGCAGAGGGAGAGCGTCCGACAGGCTATATTTTGATTTTGCGTGATTTGAGCCTTCAGAAGAATCAGACCGTTGACGAAGGAATCGTGGCACAGACCATTTTCCTTGGCGCAAGAGATATGGGCTACGGCGGCTGCATGTTAATGAATATCAAGCGCACCGAGCTTATGGAAATCTTTGGATTAGATCCAGAGAAGTATGCAATTTCAATGGTAATCGCACTTGGCGTTCCAGTTGAAGAAGTAAAGATGGTTGAGGTAAAAGACGACGATATCAAATATTATCGTGACGAAAATCAGGTTCATTATGTTCCGAAGAGAAGCCTGAAGGATGTGATTGTAAAGGAACTGTAACTTAGAAACTTTTGAAAAATGGAGCGCAAAAATGAAAAAATTTACAATTTACTTAGCAGGAGATTCTACCGTACAAAGTTATAAGACACCTGTAAAGCCGATTACCGGCTGGGGTCAGATGCTGCACACTTATTTTAAAGAGACAGAACAAAAGATTAATCAGGATGGCTGTGACTGGATGGGCTATGGCAAAAAGAGTGCTTCTGATTTTGACCAGTCAATTATTTATGAGACAGATGGCTTGTTTATTGATAACCGTGCAATGGCAGGAAGAAGCAGCAGAAGCTACTTTGATGAGGGTCGCCTTGATGATTTAAAAAAGGCGATCAAGTCGGGCGACTATCTGTTCATGCAGTTTGCGCATAACGATGCAAACAAGGAAAAAGAGGAGCGTTATGTTACGCCCAAGCAGTATGAGGAATATCTGCTTCGCTATATAAATGCAGCAAAGGAGTGTGGCGCACAGCCAGTTCTTGTGACAGCAATCGCAATGAGAGATTGTGATGATACGCCGGATGGCAAGTTTAGTGTAAGCTTTCCAGAGTATCGTGATAAGATGCTTGAGATGGGGGATAAGTATGATCTTCCTGTGCTTGATCTGGGAAAAGCAACTGCAGATTATTTAAATACTGTTGGAAGTGATGGTTCTAAGAAGCTGTTTATGTGGTTAGATCAGGGAGCATATGAAGGCTATCCAGACGGAAAAAAGGACAATGCACATTTACAGCAGGCAGGTGCAAAGGCATTTGCCGGACTTCTTGCAGGATTGATTCGTTCATATGAGCGTGATGACAAGCTGGATAAGGTGAAAGCAGAGCTGGCAAAAAATATGTTCGTCGCACTTTGATAAAGAAAGGGAGAGCGTTATGAATGCGACAGTAAAAGAGGTCCGTAATGACTGTGTAGAAATTGCCTGGGAACCGGCAGAGGAAGCCGAAAAGTATCATGTTTACTGGGCCGATAAAGATATTTCGACCATGAAGTATCAGCTTGTGGGCGATACAAAAGAGTGCAGCTTTGTCTTAAAGAAGGCAACGCATGTGCCGCATTATTTAAAGGTAGCAGCTGTAAAGAATGAAACTGAGTATGAGATGAGTAATATCGTTGAGACACCTCTTAAGGCAGTTTTTCATGAGCAGCTTGAAAAATTAAACAGAGGTCTTATTGCTGTTAAGACAGACAAAGGTGTGTATGTTGGCTGGCGTATGTTTATTGACGAGGTGCGCGGCTACAGCGATACAGGACTTACAGGTGCTGATTATGCTGTATACCGAGGTGAAAAGAAAATTACAGTCGTTACAGACAGCACTAACTATCTTGATACAGATGGAACCTTGCAGGATACATACAGTGTTGCACCGATTATTGACGGCAAAGAGGGAGAACGCTGTAAGAAAGTTTTTGTATGGGAAAACAATTACATTGATATTCCAATGAATAAGCCAGCTGATGGCCGTTCCCCAAAGGGAGAGATGTATCCAGAGGGTCAGCCATACACCTACAGCGCAAATGATATGAGTATTGGTGATGTAGACGGAGACGGCGAGTTAGAGTATATCGTAAAGTGGGATCCGTCAAATGCACATGATGTTTCTCATCGCGGTTATACCGGAAATTGCTACATTGACTGCTATCGACTGGACGGTACACTTTTATGGCGTGTCGATATGGGACCAAATATCCGCTCAGGAGCGCACTACACGCAATTTATGGTGTACGATTTTGACGGTGACGGCAAGGCAGAAATGTGCGTAAAGACTGCACCAGGTACAAAGGTGACTCGTTTTGCAGCAGACGGCACAGTGGCAGAGGAATATATCACTCTTCCTGAGCGCGATGTGAAAAATGGCGTGACAAATCAGGACAATTATGTATGTACCGCAGCAGATTATAAAGAGCATCTTGTAGAGATGTTTATGGGCTGGAGCAGTCACCCGGAGGTTGTATCTGGACGCTGGCCTGCGACACTTGAGGAGTGCTTTGGTATTCCTGTTAAGTATCATTATCCGCTTAGCCGCGAGGATGCAAAAGAGCTTGTTTCTTACTTTATATATGAATTTGCACCGTCAAGAAGCGATAAGAATCATCTTGAAGCATTTGAGGGCTTTATCTATGATGGTCCGGAATATCTGACTATGTTTGGCGGTGATGGAAAAGAGCTTGAGACAATTGATTTTCCAGTGCCAAGAGGCGATGACGGCCTGATGTGGGGCGATTATGCAATGAGAAGAATTGAACCGTGCAACCGTGTAGATCGTTTCTTATCTGGTGTTGCGTATTTAGACGGTGAACATCCATCTGTTATCATATGCAGAGGCTACTACACAAGAAGCACTGTGACAGCTTATGATTTTAAGGACGGTCACTTTGCAAAACGATTCATGGCAGATTCTGGTCATGTGCCAATGAGCAATCCATTTAATGATAATGCACATGAAAAAGAAGGTTTAGATCCTGTTTATGGAAAGTTTGCAGGACAGGGAGATCACAGCCTTTCAGTAGCAGATGTGGATGGTGATGGCTGCCAGGAGATTATCTATGGTGCAGCTGTGATTGACCATGATGGCAGTCTTTTATATTCAAGCTATGATCACCTGCCAGATGGACGTCTTGCAAAGCTTGGTCATGGTGATGCAATGCATGTCGCAAGAATCAATCCGGATTTGCCGGGCTACCAGATCTTTAATGTGTTCGAGGGTGCAAAGGCAGCACCGTATGGATTTGCGCTTCGCGATGCACTTACTGGAAAAGTATTCTTTGGTGAATATGCAGAAGAAGATCTTGGACGCTGCATGATAGGAGATGTCGTACCGGGTGTGCGTGGTCTTCAGGTGTGGGTAAAGGACACATTTGACTGCAATGGAAACAAGCTTGATGTAAAGCGTCTTGGAACAAATGCGAATATCCATTGGGCTTGTGATATGACAACGCAGATCATTGACGGTGTTGACTATATGGAGCGCAAAAAGCAGACAGGTATTATTAACGATAACACACATGGCATTATGCTTGACCCACAGGGAACGCTTACAAACAACGGCACAAAGGGAAATCCTTGTCTTGTCGCAGATATTTTCGGTGATTACCGTGACGAGATTATTCTTCGCCTCGAAGACAGCAGTGCAGTGCGTATCTACACAAACACCGATCTGTCAGCACATAAATTGTTTACGCTGCTTCATGACATTCAGTACCGCGTCGGCGTGGCATGGCAGAATAACTGCTACAACCAGCCGTGCTACACGAAGTTTTATCTGGCAAGCGATATGGAGTGGAAATATGTGTTGCCAGCGCTGGCAGCAACGGTGACTACTCGGTAGTTTTATGAATGTATCAACAGCAAAAAACCTCTCGGAAGAAAATTCCTTCTGGGAGGTTTTTTAAGCTGTATTTAAATGTGATTACTCAAGAACGAGCAGCAGAGCCATCTTAAACTTGCCCTGAGCGGTAACGCTGTGCAGACCATTCTTATCAAAACGGAAATTCTCACCTGCGGACAGAGTGTAATCCTTGCCCTCGTAACCGATAGTGGCCTTTCCTTCGAGTGCGAAGATGATTGCGTTGCCTGGTGCACGATGTGGTGTCAGACCAGTTCCCTCATCGAATGCCATCAGCACAAACTTCATGGTGCTGTTGCTTACAACGTCAAGATTTGCAATACTTCCCTCCTCATAAGAGATTAAGTCCTTCAGCTTCATTACTTCTCCAGATTTTACAATACTGTTCATGTTTGTCTCCTTTTTCATAATAATTTCTGTATAAACGGTTCCGGTAGCAGTTTCAACACCGCAGAGGGTGCCGCCCGGAACGATAAGACAGTCACCGTCTGATACCGGCTCCTTTTTTGCCTGATCTCCAATAAGAAAATCAGCAGTTCCTTTTGCACCAATGTAAATGGAAGTTACATCATAGCGCTCCTGACTGATGGACGTATCCTTGCCAAGAGAAAAGAATGTAACCGCAGTTGTCTGTCCCATCTTAGCATCGCGAGAGATGGTCATTCCGTCCTTGATCGGACGCAGTTGTTCCACTGTAAATACGCCAGCCATAAAAACAAATCTCCCTTCTAGCCGCTATTTAACATAATCATAAATTTACACTATTCACTATTGTACTCTATAAGTATGGTAGGTTGCAAGTGTTTTACTCAGTAAGCGATATTATGTCAAATCATAAGTAAAAGTCAAAGTTGTATTTCTGTCAGCGGTATGGTATACTAGACAAGCAGTAAAAAACTTGAAAAAACAGAAAGCTGTACTTTCTGAAAAGCGTACTAAACGCAGAAATGAGGTCTATTATGGATTCAGTAAAAATGAGAGAGGCCGTAGAGGCTGGAAAGACCATTCTTGGTATTGAGTTTGGCTCAACAAGAATCAAGGCAGTGCTGACAAATGAGGAGAATACTCCAATCGCACAGGGAGCACATGACTGGGAAAATCGTCTGGAGAACGGAATCTGGACGTATACTCTTGAGGATATCTGGAGTGGATTGCAGGATGCATATGCAAAGCTGGCAGCAGACGTTAAGTCACAGTGCGGTGCCAGCCTGAAAAAAATTGGTGCAATAGGATTTTCAGCAATGATGCACGGCTACATGGTATTTGATAAGGAAGGAACACTGATGGTTCCGTTCCGTACCTGGAGAAATACAATTACTGAGCAGGCAGCAAAGGAGCTGACAGCTGCATTTTCATTTAATATTCCGCAGCGTTGGAGCATTGCTCATCTGTATCAGGCAATTTTAAATGGTGAGGAGCATCTTCCACGCATTGACTATTTGTCCACACTGGCAGGTTATGTTCACTGGAAGTTAACTGGAAAGAGAGTGCTTGGCGTCGGAGAGGCATCTGGTATGTTCCCTATTGACAGCAAGACAAAGGATTACGATCAGAACATGGTTGAAACCTTTGATAAGCTCATTGCACCGAAGGGATATTCCTGGAAGCTGCGTGACATTTTACCGCAGGTACTTGTAGCAGGAGAGCCAGCCGGTAATTTGACACAAGAGGGCGCAAAGCTCTTAGATCCAAGCGGCGAGCTTGAAGCTGGTATTCCAATGTGTCCGCCGGAAGGTGATGCCGGAACTGGTATGGTAGCAACAAATAGTGTAACTGTACATACAGGAAATGTATCAGCAGGAACATCTGTATTTGCAATGGTTGTCATGGACGAGAACGAGACATTAAAGAAGGTTCACGAGGAAATCGATATGGTAACAACACCAGATGGTCTTCCGGTAGCAATGGCTCACTGCAATAACTGTACCTCTGACCTGAATGCATGGGTAGGAATCTTTAAGGAGTTTCAGCAGGCGCTTGGTGTTCCGGTTGATATGAATCAGCTCTTCTCAGTACTGTATAATAAGGCACTTGAGGGCGATGTTGACTGCGGCGGTCTGATGGCATATAACTATTTCTCAGGAGAAAGCATCACAGGCTTTGAAGAGGGCCGTCCGCTGTTTGTGCGTACACCAGACAGCAAGTTTACACTTGCAAACTTCATGAGAACTCATCTGTACACCTCTCTTGGCGCATTAAAGGTAGGTCTTGATATTCTGTTTAAGGAAGAGGGCGTAAAGCTTGACAATATCTACGGTCATGGCGGTCTGTTCAAGACAAAGGGTGTTGGACAGCGTATAATGGCAGCAGCAATCAATGCACCTGTATCATTGATGGAGACAGCAGGAGAAGGTGGTGCATGGGGAATTGCACTGCTTGCTTCCTATATGCTTAATAAGAAAGAAAACCAGCCATTAGATGCGTTCCTTTCAGAAGAAGTATTCCACGGTGAGACTGGTGTTCGCATGGAGCCAAATGCAGAAGATGTAGCTGGATTTGATGCGTTCATTCAGAGATATAAGGAGTGTCTGCCGGTAGAGCGCGCAGCTGTAGAGAGTTTGCCGCTGTAAATGTAGCCCGGAAGATTTACGAGTGCCCCACTCGGCGAAGTGACTTTGTCGACGGGCCCAACTCCGCGGGTCCCCACTACACGTTTTCAACGTAAGTGTATTTTGACAACGGGCCCGCTACAACGTCCCGTCTCGTAAAGCACATTCGCCTCGGGGTGCCACTACGTTACGATGGCAAACCAAGAGTGCTGTTGCATAATATAGTGAAATGGTCTGTATCTGATTGACAGGTATGGACCATTTTTAAGAAAGGGAAAATTATGAAATACCACAAACCATCATTTTTTGATCAATTTAAGTGTATTGGTTCGGCCTGTACAGATACCTGCTGTGCCGGATGGGAAATCGAAGTTGATGAGACAACAGCGCAAGGGTATCTTGCAGAAAAAGGTGCATTTGGAGATCGCTTGCGCCGCGAGATTGGCAGCGAACCGGGAGAATATTTCTTTAAATTAAAAAACAATCGCTGTCCATTTTTAAATAAAGAAAATTTATGCGATATTTTTATCAATCTGGGAGAAGACAGACTTTGCGATATCTGCCGTGAGCATCCAAGGTTTTATAATTGGTTTGGCGATTACACGGAAGTAGGTCTGGGACTATGCTGTGAAGAGGCAGAGAGACTTTTATTTTCTAACAGTAAGCCGCTTACATTTGTGGAAGAAGTTACGCAGGATGAAGAATTAGTTGAAGAAATGTGGAATGACACAGAGGACGTCTGTCCAACTGCAGATGAAGAACAAGACTACAGTGATGAGGATGAATATACAGATGCTTCTGACCTATTAGACGATGAATCCGAAGAATGTGAGCAGATGCTTGAAGAACGAAAAGCAATCTTCTCAATTCTACAAAACCGTAAAAAAAATATCGGCGCACGCCTAAAGAGACTGCTTTTGCAGCTGCCATACGCAGATGAAATGTTGCTTCTGACAGTTCCAATCTTGGAGTGGGACGATCCAGAATCTATTCCGAAATTAGACTATAATGCAAAGCCAAGTGCGAATACATTAAAAAGCAGTGCATTATTCTTGATTCGCTTTTTTGGCGGAATGGAGTCACTTGACGAAACATGGCCGTCCATGATGAAAGAGCTTGAACAAAACATTGATAGTTTAATAGATGTTGATAAAGCAGCAGAGTTCATTCAATTCATGAAGGGCGAGAATCGCTTATACGAGTATGAACATATTGCAGTGTACTTAGTCTATCGCTATTATCCAGAGATTTTATTTGATGGTCAGATTGAAGCAAAAATTCTGTTTGCGGCTGCCTCCATTTGCCTACTATTTCTTATGGATTTACAGTGTTTCCAGAAAAACACCGCTTACACACAGCAAGACCGCATTGAATTAGTACGGCGTTTCTCAAAAGAAATCGAATACTGCCCAGAAAATATGGAACGCTTCGAAAAGTGCTGTACCGAGCAATATGAGGATTTACTTAATAGTATTTTCAATCTATGCCATCTTTTTGCCGACAAACACTTCGCTTCGCCGCATTCATAACCTACCGGGCTGCACCCCCGATGTATTGAAAAAAGTGCAAAGAAACGCATTTGTCCGCTTGTAAGATTTTAGGGGATATGCTATTATAATGTCAGACCAAAGGTTAAGACACAAACGGCGACAGGTGGATGTGCAGCATCGCCGGGAATCGAAGAAATAAAAAACATTAATTCGGTTTCGGGTGATGCGGCACATGATAGGGCCCCTGACCGGGGGTGTCAGCAATTTTAAGTTACAGTTCACGTGTCATGCTAGATCTGGATAAATCTCATGCTTGCATGAAGATTTGACAGATCAGCAGGACGAAGTGGACGCCCGTTAATGAACAAAACAAAGCTGCGTAGCAGCGACGCACGGAACGTGCGGTTTTGTGAATGGGTGTCCCGTGAACAGCAACAATATTAAAGGAGGTTTTTTTATCATGAAACAGTTTGAAGCATGGGCTGGTTTTAAGGGCAGACTCTGGAAAGAGGAAGTTAACACCCGCGATTTCATTCAGAACAACTATACTCCATATGATGGAGATGCATCCTTCCTTGCAGATGCTACTGAGGCTACAGATAAGCTTTGGGGAGAGCTGCAGGAGTTAAATAAGCAGGCTAGAGCAAAGGGCGGCGTACTGGATATGGATACCGATATCGTTTCCAGCATCACATCTCATGGCCCGGGATACCTGGATAAGGATCTTGAGAAGGTTGTAGGTCTTCAGACTGATAAGCCTTTAAAGAGAGCATTCATGCCTTACGGCGGTATCAGAATGGCAGAGGAGTCCTGCGAGATGTACGGATATACTCCAAGCCCAGAGCTGCACAAGATCTTCACTGTATATCACAAGACCCACAATCAGGGCGTATTTGATGCATATACACCAGAGATTCGTGCTGCACGTAAGAACAAGATCATTACTGGTCTGCCGGATACCTACGGCCGTGGCCGTATCGTAGGCGACTATCGTCGTATCGCTCTGTACGGAATTGACTTCCTTGTTGCTGAGAAGCAGAAGGATCTGGCTAACTGCGGCGATGGTACTATGACTGATGATGTAATCCGTCAGAGAGAAGAGCTGGCTGATCAGATCAGAGCACTGAAGGATATGAAGGTTATGGCTGCAAGCTATGGCTTCGATATTTCCGAGCCGGCTAAGACCGCTCAGGAAGCAGTTCAGTGGCTGTACTTCGGATACTTAGCAGCTATCAAGACTCAGAACGGTGCTGCAATGTCCATCGGACGTGTATCCACTTTCATTGATATTTATATGCAGAGAGACCTTGATAATGGCGTTATCAACGAGACTCAGGCTCAGGAGATCATTGACCACTTCGTAATGAAGCTGCGTATGGTTAAGTTCGCTCGTATTCAGTCTTACAACGAGCTGTTCTCTGGTGACCCGGTATGGGCTACTCTGGCTATCGCTGGTCTTGGCGTAGACGGACGTTCCATGGTTACTAAGAACGACTATCGTATCCTGCACACACTGGAGACTATGGGACCGGCTCCGGAACCGAACATGACTGTTCTGTATTCCAAGAACCTGCCAGAGTACTTCCGTAAGTATGCTGCAGAGGTTTCCATTAAGACATCTTCTATCCAGTATGAGAATGATGATGTTATGCGTGTTGTATGGGGCGATGACTACTCCATCTGCTGCTGTGTATCCGCTACACAGACCGGTAAGGAAATGCAGTTCTTCGGCGCTCGTGCAAACCTGGCTAAGTGTCTGCTTTACGCTATCAACGGTGGTGTTGATGAGAAGACAAAGGTTCAGGTAGGTCCGGCATACAAGCCGATCACTTCCGAGTATCTGGATTATGATGAAGTTGTTAAGAAGTATGACGTTATGATGGATTGGCTGGCAGGAATGTATGTAAATACTCTGAACCTGATCCAGTATATGCATGACAAGTACTACTATGAGGCAGCTGAGATGGCTCTGATCGATACTGATGTACGTCGTACATTCGCTACTGGTATCGCAGGATTCTCTCACACAGTTGACTCCTTAAGTGCTATTAAGTACGCAAAGGTTAAGACTGTACGTGATGAGGACGGTCTGGTTGTTGATTATGAGATCGAGGGAGACTTCCCACGCTACGGTAACGATGATGATCGTGCAGATGACATCGCTGTAGAGCTGTTAAGACAGTTCCTGACCAAGATCAAGAAGCGTCACACCTATCGTAACTCTGAGCCGACAACCTCTATCCTGACCATTACTTCTAACGTAGTTTATGGTAAGGCTACTGGTGCTCTTCCGGATGGTCGTCCAGCTGGTGAGCCACTGTCTCCAGGTGCTAACCCGTCTTACGGCGCTGAGAAGAACGGTCTGCTTGCATCTCTGAACTCTGTTGCTAAGCTGCCATACGAGTGGGCTCTGGATGGTATTTCCAATACCCAGACCATCAACCCGAGTGCACTTGGAAACACTGACGAAGAGCGCGTAAACAACCTTGTACAGGCTATGGATGGCTACTTTGCAAATGGTGCTCATCACCTGAACGTAAACGTATTTGGTGTTGAGAAGCTTCTGGATTGCCAGGCACATCCGGAGAAGCCAGAGTATGCTAACTTCACAATCCGTGTATCTGGTTATGCAGTTAAGTTCATCGATCTGACCAAGGAGCAGCAGGACGACGTTATCAAGAGAACTTGCCATTCCTTCCTGTAATTAGGAGTAGTGACAGACTCGATTGATTTCGATCTGAACAAATCAGAATAGATTTGCTGTAAATTTATAAAACTAATACAGGCGGAGGGTGCTTTGGCACTCCCGCCTGTTTTACTACAAAATAATAGTAAACGTGAAGACATGAAGTTCACAAAACAAGAAAGGAAAAAAATTATGATTCAAGGCATTGTTCATTCTTTGGAATCTTTTGGTTCTGCAGACGGACCAGGAGTTCGTTATCTCGTATTTTTAAATGGCTGCAATTTGCGCTGTAAATATTGCCACAATCCAGATACATGGGCAAAGAAAGACGTACAGCTTTTAACAGCTGACGAAATTTTAGAAAAGGCAGTTCGTTATAGAAATTATTGGGGCGACAAGGGCGGTATCACTGTAAGTGGAGGAGAGCCACTTTTACAGATGGAGTTCATGAACGATCTTTTTGCAAAGGCAAAGAAGTTAAAGATCAATACATGTATCGACACCGCAGGAGAGCCATTTACGAGAGAAGAGCCATTCTTCGGACAGTTAGAGCAACTGATGACAAATACCGACGTGCTTCTCTTTGATTTAAAGCATATTGATCCAGAAAAGCACAAGGCGTTGACTGGCAAGACAAACGAGAATATCCTTGATATGGCAAGATATCTTTCCGATATCAATAAGCCAATCTGGATCCGTCACGTGCTTGTACCAGGCATCAACAGCGACGAAGAGTCACTGACAAAGCTTCATGAGTTCATCAGCACCTTAAATAATGTATATCGTATCGACGTACTTCCATACCATACACTCGGAGTATTCAAATGGAAAGAGCTTGGAATCAAGTATGGTCTTGAAGGTGTACCGACTCCAACCAAGGAAGAAGTCGAACTGGCAAGAAAGATTCTTTGCGTAGACGAGTACAATCGCTACAAGAACGCATAAAAGCCATAAATTTGTATAAAAACCATTGGGGAATGATCTCCAGTGGTTTTTGCTATTATTTGGTCCGACGACGAAAATATTACACCGCGTGAACTGTTAGAGTACAAATTTCCTTGAAAATAGGAAAATTTCCCATTGCCAAAGAAAAAAATATCATGTATAGTTAAAGAAAAGAGGTTTGAAACCGCTTGCAAAGGACAACTTGAATAAAAATTGTACAGCGGGTGACAGAAAGGCATGGTACATTTATGGCAAAAGAGCGTGCGAATATTTATACAATCGCAAAAGAGGCTGGTGTATCTCCGGCAACAGTTTCGCGCGTGCTGACCAATAACGCCAGAGTCAGTAAAGAAAAGCGTGAAAAAGTACAAAGCGTGATACAAAAATATGGATACACACCAAATGCGCTGGCACAAGGTCTTAGTAACTCAAAAACAAGGTCGATTGGTCTAATGATTGCTGATATTTATAGCCCATTCTATTCAGCGGTAGCGACAGAATGTGAAAAAGCAGCAGATAAAGCAGGCTATCTGCTGTTGATGCTTACGTCGTTGGGTGATCCAGAGCTTGAAAAAAAGCAGTTAATGAAGTTGTATGAGCAGCAGGTGGATGCAATTATCGTAGTTGGCGGTGTAATAGACAGAATTGCGGTAGATGAAGAATATGTAGAACAGCTTAATCATATCTTGGAAAGCACACCAATTATAGCAACAAATCGTCCTGTAGGTGTGAGAAATTGTAAGATACATCTTGATGAGGGCGGCAGCATGGATCTGGCGATGGACTATTTATTTAGTCTTGGCCATGAAAAGATTGCAACAATTGGAGGACGAAAGGATGCGAGGTCTACACTGGAAAAGCGTATGCGATATCGCACAATGCTTAGGCAAAGAGGAATTGTATATCGTGAAGATTACGTATTTGATTCCATTGATTATTCTAATGATAGCGGTTACAACTGTACGAAAGAGCTTTTAAAAAATCCAGATCGACCAACAGCAATAGTGGCAATCAACGATTTTACGGCAGCAGGTGTACTTAGGGCAATTCACGATGAAGGACTTCGTGTTCCGCAGGATATCTCAGTAGTAGCATTTGATAATACGTACCTGTCAGGTGCATTGACACCGGCATTGACATCAGTAGGAGCCAACTATACAGAGTTTGCAAAGCATCTTGTAGAGGCAGCAATCCGTGCATCAGAGAACGAGACATGCCCTGAGGACTATATGGTTCCGGTTGGTATTAGCGTAAGAGATTCCTGCACACATGTGCCTGAAGAAAATCTTTGAGGAATATGAAAGTGGTTTCATAAGGCCAAAGGAAGACAGAAAATAGGCAAAATAGGCTAGTATAACAAGAAATCAAGGAGTGACATATGTTCACTCCTATTTTAATTGTAAAATATGCACAATAAAAAGGCTTGCATATTAGTGAGTTATTACAAAGATGTTAGAATGCGCAAAAATATGTTGACATATCAGATAAAAAATATATAATAAAGCTATGAAGAGGGTTTCAGCAAGGATGGTTGAAATGCACGAATGAAATCTCACCTTTCTGATAGAAAATATACATAATGTGACATAGATTTATTTTTTTATGAGAAAGATGAAAGCGGTTTCATAAATGCGTCAAAATAACTTTATAACCGCGAGCGCAGCAGTGGCTGAAATTCAAATTTTATTCTTTATTATTATTAAGGAGGGTAACATGGGAAAGACAACATCAACTTTACCCCAGTATCAGTACAAGAGAAAGCATGGCTTTTTCTATAACCTTAAAAAGTATCGTGTACTGACACTGATGTGTGTACCGGCAATCGTATTCTTCTTTGCATTTAACTACATGCCGCTCCCAGGTATCTATGTGGCATTCGTTAAGTACAATTACAGAGACGGTATTTTCGGAAGCAAGTTTGTGGGTCTGCAAAACTTTGAGTTTCTAATGCAGTCTGGAAAGCTCCTCGACCTGACAAAGAACACGATTCTTTACAACTTGGCTTTCATCTTCTTAGGAAACATCATTGCGATGTTAATGGCAGTTTTGTTAAACGAGATCCACAATAAGTATTTTAAGAAGGTTTCACAGACATTGATGTTCCTTCCATACTTCATCTCACAGGTTCTTGTTGGTTTCCTTGTATTCAACCTGTTAAACTACGATACCGGATTTATCAATGGTATTTTAGTAAAGCTGGGTATGGAAAAATGGCAGCCGTATTCCGATAAGAGTGTATGGCCACCAATCTTAATTGTCGTATATCTGTGGCAGGTAACTGGTTATAACTCAGTTGTTTATTTCGCATCTATCTGTGGTATTGATACTTCTATCATTGAGGCAGCAAGAGTGGACGGTGCAAACTGTTTCCAGAAGATTCGCTACATTGTTCTGCCAAGTCTTCGAAGCACAATCGTTATCTTACTTTTGTTCGCACTTGGCGGTATCGTAAAAGGAAACTTCGGTCTGTTCTACAACATCGTCGGCACGAACCCATTGTTGTATGACACTACTGATATTATTGAGACTTATGTATATCGAAGCACAATGACGGATTTCAACTTTTCAACGGCATCTGCAGTCGGCCTGTATCAGTCTATCATCGGATTCTGTATCGTTATGGCAAGCAACTTTGCTGTTAAGAAGATCGATCCTGAGTACGCATTATTCTAAGGAGGGAGAAAGAAATGGCAAAATCGACAGTAAAAGGTACGAAAATCAAGCTGGATCGCTCCGATATTATAATCCGTACAATAGGATATGTAGTAGTTACGTTTTATGCACTCGCTTGTGTACTTCCATTTTTGATCATCATCGGAACATCATTTACATCGGAGGAAGTGATCCGTACAGAAGGAGCGCAGCTGTTTCCGAAGCAGTTTACCACAAAAGCTTATGAGATGGTACTTCAGGGTGGTGCAATCTGGAAGTCTTATGGACTGACTATTACGATGACCTTAACTGGTACGCTCGTTGGTCTGGGCATCATTTCCATGACTGGATATGCTTTGCAGAGAAAGGATTTCCCATTCCGCAATGCAATCTCATTCTACATCTATTTTACCACACTGTTCTCAGCAGGTCTGGCTCCGTACTACCTGTTAATGACACAGACCTACAAGCTGCAGGATAACTACTTAGCAGTATGGCTTCCGCTTTTAATGTCATCTTGGCTGATCATTTTGATGAAGAACTTTGTAAAGTCTATTCCTCATGAGATCACCGAGTCTGGTAAGATTGATGGAGCTGGTGATATGAAGATTTTCACAGCATTGATTCTTCCAATGTTAAAGCCGGCACTTGCAACAATCGGTTTGTTCCTTGCAATTGGTTATTGGAATGAGTGGTATCAGTCATCACTGTTTTTAAGTGAGAAGATGAGTGTTTATCCATTGCAGTATACTCTGTACAAGGTCGTAAATAAGGTAAACAGCTTAAAGAGTACAGTAGCAGGTCAGTATGTTGACTTGTCCGATCTTCCGTCAAATGGACTTAAGATGGCAAATGCAATCTTGGCAACTGGACCAGTTATTCTGCTTTATCCATTTGTACAGCGTTACTTTATCGGCGGTATCACCGTCGGAGCCGTAAAGGGCTAATGATTTTTGATTAATAGCAGGATAGTCTGCATTAATAGATACTTAACAAAGAAAGTAAGCGAGGAGAAGACTCGCACAAAGAAGGAGGATTTTAATATGAAGAAGAAGTTTCTTGCATCCGCATTGGCAGCATCTATGGTAGGAACAATGTTCGCATCAATGCCGGCATTCGCAGAGGAAGAGTCCAGCAGCGCAGCAGCAGAAGAGGTTACAAGCGCAGAAGCAGAGGAAGAGTCCAGCAGCGCAGCAGCAGAGGCAACTACGGGCGAGGTTCCGAATTATGATGATGTCTGGGCAGAGAAGTGGGCAGATGTTGATACATCTGAGCATGTAGTTATCAATTACATGACTACTGGTGATGCACCGACAAACGATGCAACACAGAAAATGTTAGATGAGCTGAATGCAATCCTGACAGAGAAGGTTAACGCAGAGCTGCAGATTTACTACATTGGTTGGACCGATTATCTGTCAAACTACAACCTGACTCTGGCTCGTATGGATGGTTCTGTAGATTTAGTTGGTACTGGTACCGACTGGCTGGATGCATGGCCAAACGCAAAGAATGGTGCTTTCCTTGAGTTAGACGAGGAAATGCTTGCTAAGTACGCACCAGTTACTTATGAGACTGTTCCGCAGGAAGACTGGGATCTGTGTAAGTACAATGACAACATTTATCTGATGCCAGAGGATAACTACGCACAGTGGACAAATCATGGTTTTGCATATCGTCTTGATTTTGCAAAGCTGGCAGGTCTTGAGAATGGCGTTCACAGTTGGGAAGATATGACTACGTATTTCAAGTATGTATGCGAGCACAAGGATGAGCTTGGTATCGTAACTCCTTGGGATTCTGATGGCACACAGTTCTCACAAATGGCAAACGGCTGGGTTTCTTCCCATAGCGATTTCGTATCAATTGATGGTCTTGCATCAGCAGCTTTATGGGGCGGAACAAAAGATGATCTGTATACAATTGTAAGCCCACTGTATACTGATACCGATTCTCTTGTAGAATTTGCAAAGATGATGAAGGAATGGGATGAGATGGGTGTTTGGAAGACAGACGTTCTGAACAATACCTCTTCTGATAATAGAGAGGACTTCAAGCTTGGCAAGACTGCTGCTGAACAGCATCATACCGAGACTTGGACTGATCTTGTAAGTAAGACTCCAGAGAACGTACCGGGTGCTGAGGTTGGATTCTTCTGGTTTGGCGAGGAAGAGCAGAACGTTGTTTCTGTGAATATTACTCACGGTGCAATGGCAGTTTCCTACGGTTCTGAGAACCCAGAGAGAGCTCTTATGGTTTATGATTTACTGAGAAATGATGCTGAGTGTTACGACCTGATCAACTATGGTCAGAAGGGTGTTCAGTGGGATGTAAACGATGAAGGTCTTCGTACTGTTCCAGAATCCTATAATTCTGATACTGAGTCCATCACAACTAATTTCTGGTGGGGACGTAACGATCTGTTAGAGATTCGTGACGCTACAAAGGATTGGGACAAGATTGATGTTATGTATAAAGAATTAGAAGATGCATCAATTGGTTATCCTTATGGTAAGTTTGTTGCAAACGTTGATGATATTCAGTCCTACATCAACAATATCGGTGAGGTTAACACAAACTACATGAAGCAGATCGCATATGGTAAGTACACTGGCACCGCAGAAGAGATCGTTGCTGAGTATCAGCAGGCTCTGAAGGATGCAGGTATGGATATCGTTATCGAAGAGCTTCAGAAGCAGCTGACCGAAGTTTACGGTGACGCAGAATAATAAAAAATAGCAGCTACCCACAGTAATGGGTCAGTAAACGCGTAAAGGGCGGGGTGACCTTTGGTCATCCTGCTTTTTTTTGTAACATAATTTAGAAAGAGGAGCAATGATGACACATACATTTGAGATCAAAGACAATTTTTATCTGGACGGCAAGCCATTTCAGATCATCTCTGGTGGAATCCACTATTTCCGTGTAGTTCCGGAGTATTGGAAGGATCGTCTGGAAAAATTAAAGGCGATGGGATGCAATACAGTTGAGACTTACATTCCTTGGAACATGCATGAACCAAACAAGGGTGAGTTCCATTTTGACGGAATGCTCGACATTGCAAAATTTGTAAAAACAGCACAGGAGTTAGGTCTGTGGGTGATTATTCGTCCATCACCATATATCTGTGCAGAATGGGAGTTTGGCGGACTGCCGGCTTGGCTTTTGGCAGAGGATGGCATGAAGCTTCGCGGCTGCTATAAGCCGTTCTTAGATCATATTCGTTCTTATTATAAAGAACTGTTCAAGGTTTTGGCACCGCTTCAGGTAAACTACGGCGGACCAGTCATCATGATGCAGGTAGAAAATGAGTATGGCTACTATGGTGATGACACAGAGTATCTTGAGACAATGAAGCAGATCATGATCGATTTTGGTACTGTTGTACCTCTTGTTACATCAGATGGACCTATGCATGAGTCTCTTTCCTGTGGTCACTTAGAAGGTGCTCTTCCGACTGGAAACTTTGGTTCACGCACCGAGGAGCGCTTTGAAGTATTGAAGCAGTATACAAATGGCGGTCCTTTAATGTGTACCGAGTTCTGGGTTGGCTGGTTTGACCATTGGGGCAATGGCGGCCATATGAGAGGAAATTTAGAGGAGAGCACAAAGGATCTTGACAAGATGCTTGAGCTTGGCCATGTCAATATTTACATGTTTGAGGGCGGCACAAACTTTGGCTTTATGAATGGATCTAATTATTATGATGAGCTGACACCAGATGTTACTTCCTATGATTATGATGGCGTACTTACAGAGTCTGGTGATATCACAGAGAAATATCGCCGCTATCAGGAAGTTATCCGCAAGTATGCACCGATTCCGGAAGTAACATACAGCACAAAGATCGAGAAGAAAGCATACGGAACCTTACAGTATGATGCAAGAGTTGGACTCTTTGAGTCTCTTGATGATCTTTCAGCACCTGTAAAATGCAAGTTCCCGACTTCTATGGAGCGTTTAGGACAAAATTATGGATATATTTTGTACCATACAAAGCTTGAGAAAGAGCAGAATCTTGAAAAGATCCGTTTGTATGAGGCAAATGATCGTGCAAATCTCTTTGTCGATCAGAAACCGCTTGTAACACTTTATGACAGACAGCTTCTTTCTGAGGCAAAGGCAGGAGAGGATTTTGCAAAGGAAGATGGAAAGCCAGTTACCTTTAAGAAGGGTGCACCGCTTGATATTCTTGTTGAGAACATGGGACGTGTAAACTTCGGACCAAGAATGGAGCATCAGAGAAAAGGTATCGACGGACACGTACAGATCAACGGTCACACTCACTTAAACTGGGAAGAGTATTGCCTGCCGCTTGACAACATCGAAAAGCTCGATTATACAAAGGGCTATACAGATGGACTTCCGGCATTTTATCACTTTACGCTTGACGTGGACCAAAAGGGAGATACCTTCCTCGATTTCGAAGGATGGGGTAAGGGATGCATTTTCTTAAACGGATTTAATCTGGGACGATTCTGGGAGATCGGACCACAGAAGAGACTTTATATTCCGGCACCGCTGTTAAAAGAAGGACGAAATGAAATCGTCGTGTTCGAGACAGACGGCAAACAGCCAGGAACAATAACCTTAAAAGATGAGCCGGATATCGGCTGATGAAGCTGGGGCGGACATTGTAAGGTGTCTGCCCTTTTTTTCTTTTGGAGCGAGGACGTTCACGTGGGGAGGTTACGAACGTGAACTGTTTATTGAAAATTAGGAGGAAAAATAGTATGGATAGAACATATATTGCTTTAAATGAAAATTGGAAATTTCACTACGGCGAGATGCCGCAGGCATGGTACAAGGGATACGACGACAGTGCGTGGACTAGCGTTACGCTACCGCATGACTGGTCTGTACACATGCCGTTTGAGCAGACTAATTCCAGCGGAACTGGATATTTAAGCGGCGGCATTGGCTGGTATCGCGTGCGTTTTTCACTTCCAGAAGCATATAAGGGAAAGCGCGTAAGAGTTGTATTTGATGGAATCTATAAAAATAGTAGAATATGGTGCAACAGCTATCACATTGGAAAGCGTCCTTATGGTTATACACAGATCAGCTATGATATTACTGACTTTGTTCAGTTTGGTGCGATTGATAATGAGATTACTGTGCGTGTATGCCATACCGATTTAGCAGATTCACGCTGGTTTACAGGCTCTGGTATTTACCGCAAGGCATATCTTGTAGTGGAGGAGCAGGTTCATGCTGTCTGGAATGGTGTTGCTTTTAATGTGTCAAGAGCAGATGAGCAGTCAGCGGCTGTTTGTGCAGATGCAGAGATTGTAAATGAGCTGGATGAGCGCGTGATTGGAACATTGACTGCTAGTCTAAAGCTATGTGGAAGTGATGAGGAGTCAGTTGTTTTTGCAAGAGTACCTGCTGCAATGGAGGCACATGAGAAGAAAACCTTCTATTTAAATGGAATGATTGGAAAACCAAAGCTTTGGTCTTGTGAATCACCATCATTATATGAGCTTTGCATTTCATTTGAAAAAGAAGATGAAAATGTGATTGTATTAGATAAAGAGCGCGTTGGTATCAGAACATTTTCATTTGATGCTGATCAAGGCTTTTTCCTGAATGGAAATGAAACAAAGTTTAAGGGCGTATGTGTTCATCATGATGGCGGCTGTCTTGGTGCAGCAATGTATCGTGAGGTATGGCTTCGCAGACTGCTTAAATTGAAGGAAGGCGGCTGCAATGCAATCCGCTGCAGTCATAATCCTCATATGCCAGAGTTGTATGATCTTTGTGATGAGCTTGGACTTTTAATGATGGATGAGGCATTCGATGAGTGGGAAAATCCGAAGAATAAGTGGTCTACCGGTCATAATGTATATCCGCCAAAGCATGAGGGCTACGCAGAAGATTTCCCAGAGTGGCATGAGCGTGATCTTGCTGATATGGTACGCCGTGACCGCAACCATCCAAGCATCGTTATGTGGAGCATTGGAAATGAGATCGACTACCCGAATGACCCATATTGCCATCCACTATTTGAAACTATGACAGGAAACAACGATGCCAACAAGCCGGCAAAGGAGCGTCAGTATGATCCGGATAAGCCAAATGCTGAGCGACTTAGCGTAATTGCAAAGGAGTTGGCAGCGATTGTGCGCACACAGGATACCACAAGACCAGTTACATTAGCAGCAGCCTTCCCAGAACTGTCATCTCATATTGGATTTTTTGATGCACTTGATGTTGTGGGCTACAATTATAAAGAGCATCTGTATGAGGAAAGCCACAAACGTTTTCCAGACAAGCCATTTTTAGGCAGCGAAAACGGCGGCGGCTACGAGCAGTGGTGTGCGGTGCGCGACAATGCATATATCAGCGGACAGTTTTTGTGGACAGGAATTGATTATCTTGGAGAGGCACATGGATGGCCGATTCATGGTTCATCAGCTGGTTTAATGGATCTTGCAGGATTTGAAAAGCCGGGCTTCTATAGAAGAAAGGCATTCTGGAGCACAGAACCATTTGCTTGTATCCTGACACGCCCAGATGATGGTGATGAGCATGAGTGGAGACCGTGGAATGCACATTGGAATTATACAGACGGAGAAAATGTCGTTGTACGAGTATTCACAAATGTGCAAAAAGAAACTATTTCCCTTAGTATAGTTGGTATTGATGGTGAAAAGTCATTGCACGATGGAACATATCTTGAAAAAGAAGGCTGCACCGAATGGCGTTTTGCTTATGAGCCAGGTGTACTTAAGGCAGTGTGCGGCGAAGCCGAGTGCAGCATTCAGACAGCAGGAAAAGCAGTCGAGCTGTCTGCAAATGTATGGCATGCAGAAGAAACTATAAATAAGGAAGAAGTGATGCAGATCGAGGTTTCACTTACCGATGAAAATGGTGTTCTTGCGGCAGAAGATCTAGAAATCACGGCAGAGGTAATAGGAGGAACACTTCTCGGACTAGAAAACGGTGATTTAGCAGACCTAACGCCATACTGCGAGTCACACAGAAAGACACACAATGGCAGATTGATTGTCTATGTAAAGCCAAAGGAAGATGTAAAGGTATGCATCAGCTGCCCGGCATTAGATAAAAGAGTGTGGATTGAATAATAATATATGAACAAAGAGGAATTACTATGGCTGCGGCGGTACAACCAATATTGCGGAAAATTCATGTATAAGGAGCGATGCCGCCGCGGCATCTCTGAACAAAAAATATCAAGAGGTGTCTGCACCAGAACTGAGCTTAGGAAAATGGAAAATGGCGACACACCATGGAAGAAAATGATAGGTGACTATCTGCTGCAAAGACTAGGTGTGCCGACTGAATATTTTGAGGTAATGGCAGATGCAAGGGAATTGAACGGATGGAGAGACCGCGAGGATATCTGTCTAGTTGTTTTTGAGCAGCCGCAGAAAGCACAGCAATTACTAGAAGTGTATCAGAAAAAGTATCGAAAAAAAACGCCATTTGAAGAGCAGTTTTTAAAGAAAATGCAGACCATTCTTATGATGCAGGCGTACAAAAAAAGTTTTGAGAGCAAGAGCGTTGACGTTGAACGTGAAAAATCAGAGGGAGAAAATCTGGTGGAAAGCGCACGGCAGACGGTACTATGTACATTACCCGATGGATGGGAAAAAAAGAAGCTGTCAAAGTTTTTACTGGCTCCCTGTGAGTTGGAAAGTATTTTGCTTCTGGCAAATTGTCTGCTTCTTATCGGTAAGACAGATGAAGCTATGCAGATGCACAAGAAGGTAGCCGACTATGTAAAACAGGCAAAGTTTGAACCAAAGGTTCAGATATTGATTTATCCACAGGTGGCACTTCTTGGAATGAAACTCGAATTGTATGCAGGCAATGAAGAAAAAGCGTTTTCATATGGAATGGAAGCACTTGAGCTACTCAGACATCAGTACTCACAGCGTTATGTTGTTTTTGTTTTGGAAGAACTGCTTAATGTGTTAGAATGCATTAGCGTAAAAGGAAAAGAGGATCAGAAATATAAGGAAGAAGAGACAGAGGTAACAGAATTTCTCAAGACATTTGAGGAATTATATCGGTTGTTTTCGCACCCTAAAAAGAGAATGTGGCAGAGCATTATTGTCAGCAATACGCATGAAATTGGACTGACACTTAAAATGCTTAGAAAAGCAATGGGATTGTCAGCGGCAAAGGTATCGGCTGCGAATCCAGACCATCTGACTGCGCGACAGATAGAAAAAATAGAGGCGGGAACGCATCGACCTTCTGGCAGAA
This sequence comes from Anthropogastromicrobium sp., assembly GCF_037349415.1. Lineage (NCBI taxonomy): Bacteria > Bacillati > Bacillota > Clostridia > Lachnospirales > Lachnospiraceae > Anthropogastromicrobium > Anthropogastromicrobium sp. The sequence goes on along the minus strand of NZ_JAXWCK010000033.1, from coordinate 6,371 downwards.
ATTATGAAATGCTCATGCAGTTTTATCATAAGACGGGACTAGAAGGGCAGCTGTTACTTGAGACTGATTCACTGGAAGTGCTGCACCAGAGACAGGAAATTGTTGACTTCATTATACGCGAAGAATGGGATAACGCATGGGAAAGTTTTCAGAGCTTTAAGGAAAAACTGGATGTGAACGTGCCATTAAATCGGCAGGAAGTGCTGTTTATGGAAAGCAATATTTTGTATAAGCGAGAGAAGTTGGCCTCAGATGAATATCTGAGAATGTTAAAAGAGGCGTTGTCCTGTACAATGCCAGAACTTCCGCTGGAAAAATGGAATATGTGGGTGTTCCAGAGAGAGGAGGGGAGTCTAGCTGGGAATATTGCAGATAAACTTGAAAAATCTGGTGAGTATGAGTGTGCAAAACAGATTTATCAAGCGTTGTATGAGTCTTTTGAGTTACAAATGAAACGTACTCAAATTCCTTATAGAGGTTATGTTGTGATAACAACCGGATTGGTTAATTTATTGGGTGATCATAAATTATATAGACAATCAATGCAAAAGGATAAGAAAATTATAAAAGCATTATTAAATGATACCATAGAGGATGTTGATTTTTTTCTATATGATATTTGTTGGGGTTTATATGAATTAGAAAAAGAAGAAGTTGATAAAAAAGAAGAATACCAAAATTGGCGAAGAAAGCTTTTTCTTATCTCATATCAACTTGCAAGCTTTTTCTATTCAGAAAATAGTGTAAAATTTTATGAAGAGCAAGCAGTGAAATATTTAGGAGAAAAGATGACGCTATAAGCCTGCATCAAGGCCGAGTATCAAGAATAAATACTAAGAACAAATACGATAAATTTGAATCGTTATAAAAAACTAAGAAATACGTTGGATTTATGTAAAAACTGTCATAAATTCGACGTATTGTCTTTTTATAATAAAATGTGATACAATAAAACAAAAGCAGGTGGAATCGTAACAACATAACAATAAAACATATGAAAATGGAGGAAACGTGTATGAGAAAACGAATCAGTGTATGTATGTTAGTGGCAATGATGAACGTGACAAGTCTGTATTCATTTGCAACGCATGGAGCGGAAACCAAAACAGAACAGGAAACGGGAATCGAACAGGAATCTGAAGAATCAGAAACACAGACAGAGGAAGCAGTAGACCCGATGAGTGCAGACCGACTTTTGATGCGAATAAGAGTATTTAGCCCTGAGGAAGTTTTGGATGCATATTTTGGAAAAGGAAAATGGAATGAGGATTTGATTACAGAGCAAAGTACGTTGGCTAGTGAAAGATATATATATGATGGAGAAAAACAGCAGGTTTTGGTTGTGACGGACAATACTGTTTATGAATCAATAGCGATTACATATAAGGATGATGTTCCAGATGAGGAGAGTATGCTCAAAGAGTGGGAGCAACTATTACAAACATTAAACATTAATATTATGGATGAGTATATCAAGCAGGTAGATTATCTTAATGGTGATCGTGCAACTTATACATATTATCTTCAGCAGGATGGAATAAAACTATCCCCCGAAGGATATGCAATTGGAAAAGAAGGAAATGAAACAGAATATTTTGGTCAGTTTGTAATGGTATCGGTGGAGGATGATGGATATCTAATAGGTTTGCAAAGAGTTTCGGAGGTGGTAAATAGAGAAAAAGTATCTCAAAGACAACGAATATCTGATGAAGAAGCAATGCAAGCGGTATATGATGCAGTGTGGGACAGATTACAAATTCCACCATTAGCGACAAATCCGATTGCAGATTCGTTGCAGGTCGAGGTTCAATATATTCCAGTAGATATGGGAACAGATATCAGAGAATATGTATATGATGTAGGTTTGTATGTGAAACAGCTAATTGATCAGGATGGTGTAGATAAATTATGGCATTTTGTTGGTCTTGTTGATGCGACAATGCCGTATTGCTATACGTTTACAATGGCAGAGGATTTTGATGAGGATTATCAGACGGAATATTTAAAAATTTCAGATCGGGAGTAAAGGATGGTGATGCTCTATGATAGGAAGAGAACTAAAACGTATATTGCAAAAACCAACTGCATTTGTTTGTATAGTTGTGTATATGGGAATTATGATATTAGGTGTTGAGTCTGACTTAAGAGCAAGATATGAGATAGGGTTTTTAAATTTATTTTGGGTTACAGAAAATTTTGGTGTTACTATTTTTATACAAACATTAATTTTCCCGGTCGCGGCAGCAGGCAACTATTTTGATGAACGAAAAGGACACTATGATTGGTTGATACAGATGCGTTCAGGTCAATTACGTTATTGCATAGCGAAGATTGTGTCGGCGGTGCTTGGTGGAATCATACTTTATATGATAAGCGTAATATTGTTTTTTGCTGTATGTGTGATATTTATACCAGAAGTAAGACATGGAAGTACAGTAGAATCAATTACGAATTTATTTCAATCAAAAGAATGCTTTTGGTATCGTATGGCATTATCTATTGGCTATTATCCAACCGTCATAGTATTGGCATTTCAGTATTCACTTCATATTGGGATTTATGTATTGCTTGGATTATGTGTATCTGTGTTTTGTACAAATCGTTATGTATTTTATGCGATGCCATTTTTGCTTACAAGAATAGGGATGTATATTGGAGGTTTTGTAGGATTATATGCATATATTCCATACGGAAGAGAACTTTTAGCTGATGGTGGATGGGGAATCTGCCTCACCCGGAATCTCGCTGCATACGCAGTGCTTGGATTTCTTTATTACCGAGAGATGAAATGGAGGGGGATCAATGGATAGCATGAGAAGAATGAACGCCTATGTAAAATTAAATTTTCAGCGCTGTCTGTCTCAGGGAAAAACACTTGTAATCTGTATTTGTCTGGCCGTCTTTTTCTATCTTTATTTTGGTGATGTGCGTGGTGGTCTGATGGAGTCGGGACAGAAAATTGGTATTATGGAGATGTTTCTTGTTGTGACCAACAATATGTACACGTCGTTTACGATATGGATTGGTTTTGTGCTGATTATATGTGACATTCCATATCGTGATGATGGTGTTTACCAGTATCTGTTGCGTACTTCCCGAAGGAGTTGGCTCTGGGGACAGATCGTGTATATTGTCGCAATTACAGTGATATATTTTGCGTATATATTTTTATTACTGCTGCTTCTTATTGTGCCGCAGGTAACATTTCAGACAGCGTGGACGACAACTTTTGTAAAGATGATCAATGCACCGTTTGGTTATGGAATTTCCAATTATTTTTCATTCCCAGTTTCGGTCATGCGCCAGACAACGGCGCTGCAGCTGTTTGGCAGATGCATTGTTCTTTGCCTGATGATTGGAATGGCAACTGGTTTTCTGACTATGATGCTTCATATGCTGTGGCCGAGTGGTCCTGGTATTGCAATCGGTGGAATCGGAATTGCGATGGACTATTGGGCAACGGTTGTGCGAGTCGGAGTGACAAGTAAATATTTGTTGTTTATCTCTCCATTCAGCATGAGTCGTGTCGGAAACTTAAGCACGACTGCATTTAATCGTGTTAATCCAACGTTTTCTTATGCGTGTCTGTTTTTGGCAGGAATGATTCTTGTGCCGCTTGCTGTCATGAATCTGAAAATAGGCAGATACGATTATAGCTAAAAAGCGAGGTGTGTATATGGAACCTTATATTATATTGGATGGTGTATCAAAAAGCTTCCGGTCGGTTGAGGTGTTAAAGCCGCTTTCGATTGAATTTGAAGAAGGGCTGATTCATGGCATTGTGGGACGAAATGGTTCTGGTAAGACAGTTATGATGAAGCTGATTTTAGGCTTTTTAAAGCCAACACAGGGTACGGTGACTGTAGGAAAAAAACGTGTGGGAAAGGATGTGGATTTTCCACAGGATGTTGGCGCGATCATTGAAAATGTGGATTTTATTCCATATTTAAATGCATATGACAATCTGTATAATCTGGCGGCGATTCGTCACCGGATCACAAAGGAAGATGTGAAACAGGTATTAGAGACTGTTGGATTAGGAGATACCGGAAGAAAAAAGGTGGCGAAGTTTTCACTTGGAATGAGGCAGAGGCTTGCAATCGCACAGGCTATTATGGAAAAGCCAAAGTTAATTATTTTGGACGAGCCGATGAATGGACTGGATAAGAGAGGCGTGGAGGAAATGCGCCAGATCTTTCTGAATTTAAAAGCAGAGGGGACGACTATTCTTCTTGCGAGCCATAACATGGAGGATATCCGTTGTCTGTGTGATAAGGTGTATGAGATGGATGCCGGAGTACTTACGCCAATTGATGGAGTTTCTTGATGGAAGGGGCGCTGCAAAGAGCAGCGCTTTTTCTTTTACAAAAAGTGCTTGCATAATTACTTGACTTGAGGTAACATATAAGTATACAAACAAAAAACAACAGTGTGAACTTTTGAGATGACATCGCTTTTCAGAAAGCAGAAAGCAGAAAGCAGAAAGTAGAAGGAGGGATTATGGAAAATCAATTCATGCTTCCGATTGGAATCGAAGATTTTAAAGAGATTCGAGAGGAATGCTATTATTATGTTGATAAAACGGCATTGATTGAGCAAGTTCTTGAAAAGAGAAGCAAAGTAACCTTGTTTACCAGGCCGCGCCGCTTTGGAAAATCATTAAACATGAGTATGTTAAAACGATTTTTTGAAATAGGAACGGATCCCTCTTTATTTGAAGGGCTTCATATTTCAAAAAATGCGGCGCTGTGTGAGCGATATATGGGAAAGTATCCTGTGATTGCAATTAGTTTAAAAGGTGTGGATGCAGTATCTTATCAAGAGGCAGTTGTCCAACTCGTAGAGATTATAAATCAGAGTGCAGCGAGCTTTCAATTTTTGCAGACTAGCGGTAGGTTGACCGATTATGAAAAAGAAAGATTTTGTAAGCTGCTTGATGATGATATGAATATGAAAATTATGAGTTCAAGTATGTTATGGTTGACAAAGCTTCTTGAAAAACATTTTAATCGAAAAGTGGTTATATTGATTGATGAGTACGATGTGCCGTTAGCAAAGGCATATGAAAATGGCTTTTATGACGAGATGGTTCTTTTGATTCGGAATATTTTTGGAAATGTATTAAAGACGAATGAGAGTCTTGCTTTTGCTGTGCTGACGGGGTGTTTGCGTATTGCAAAGGAAAGTATTTTCACGGGCTTAAATAATTTTAAGGTGTATTCAATTACCGATGTTGAGTTTGATGAGACATTTGGCTTTACAAATGAAGAAGTGAAATCAATGCTAAAATATTATGGATTGGATCGTCATTTTAATCAGGTAAGGGAATGGTACGATGGCTATCGCTTTGGTAATGCGGATGTCTATTGTCCGTGGGATGTTGTGAATTATTGCGATGACCATCGCAGCAATCCAAATGCAGAGCCGAAAAATTATTGGATGAATACAAGTGGAAATGATGTGATCAATCATTTCATCGACAGTATCAATGATCCCGGAATGTTGACAAAAGGTGAGTTGGAACGGTTGGTAAACGGCGAGTTTATCACACAAAAGGTAGATGAAATGATAACGTATAAGGAATTGTATTCAAGTATCGACAATCTGTGGAGTACACTTTTTATGACAGGCTATCTGACGCAGCGCGGTTATATCGGAAATGGATATTACCGCCTTGCAGTTCCCAATCGAGAGATTTGCAATATTATCATTGAGCGTGTGTTAACCTTGTTTCGCAAGGAGGTTGCCCAAAACGGCAAGTTGCTTGAAGACTTTTGCAATGCAATCGTATCGGCAAATGAAGCGGCTGTTGAACAGCTACTGACTGAGTACATGGAAAAAACGATTAGCATTCGCGATAATTTTGCCAGATCGCTTCACGAAAATTTCTATCATGGATTGATGATTGGAATTTTAGGATACAGGCGAGACTGGGAGATTTTATCCAATCGAGAGTCCGGCGATGGCTTTAGCGATATTCTTATAGAGACAACAGAACCAGAGAATGAGATTGGAGTTGTGATTGAGCTAAAATATAGTAGCGATGAAAAGAACCTTGATACAGACTGCCGTGGAGCGTTACAGCAAATCGAGGATAAAAACTATGTGCAGGAGCTGTGTAACAAAGGTTATCGGAAAATCTTGAAATATGGAATTGCATTTTATCATAAAAAATGTCGGGTTATGGTGAAACCAAATTAACAGAAAGGAATGAGAAAGTATGGGCATGTTTGTCAATCCTGGAAATCAGGCATTTCAGGTGGCAGTAAATTCTGAAATTTACAAAAGTCGGGTGGGAAAGCCCACGGTTTTAACAGTGGGATGAAAGCCAAGAAACTTTTTGCAATTATCGGACAATGATGTCGAATTTT
>NZ_JAXWCK010000032.1:0-11648 GCF_037349415.1 Anthropogastromicrobium sp. | reverse complement strand
CTGTAAGTAATAAAAAAGAGTCCAGCACGCGGACTATTTCACGTTGTACCTCCAGAGGAGGTACAGGGAGCTTAATCTTATTCAAGACTTTTTGTGTGAGGCTTGGAACTCCTCCAGCAGTATTATACTGTTCAAGATGTTCCATTTGTAAGCAGAAATAAACAAATCTTGGTATAACTTGTGACACATCTATATCAGTATAGAATATAGTATCCACATTCCAAAATGGTTCCTCTACATAATATAACTTATCAATAGACCCCTTTCTTGGAATCAGTACAGATGGTTTGTTATATGCATAACGATCTATGTATGTCATAATTCCACCAGAACCATAAACTGGAATATTTCCTGTGCCAAACTGCTTGTAATCACTCCCATTTTTTATTGTGAGAACTTCATGTAATTCCCTATACTCTACCCCATCTGGACAAAGTTCTTTAATTAGTTCATTTAGTCTACTCATTCCGTTTCACCACCACTCTCAATCATATATGGATTCCACATATCGACAATCTTCTCTTTCTCTTCATCAATATCTGTATTGTTAGATTTTCTCTATATTAATTTAGTTCAATTTACTCAGTAGTCTGTAATTCCTCATTCTACAGAATATGCAGTACATAACATAGCAAGTGTATAGTAATACATATCTTCTTGCTTCTGTATTAGAGATTCATCAAAATTGTCAACTCCTGGCAAATCTTTAAATGTATGACAAGCATCAATAATGATTCTCATTGTCCAAAATGTCATAATTTGTTCGTCACATGTTCCAAGATTGCACTGCCGAAATACCATATCCACTGGTGGTTCTATTTGATCCCTACAAAGTCCCAACTCTTCTGCGTGCTGATAACTCCGCATATAAGAATAAAGTGGATCTATATGGTCAAAACTACGCAAAGGAATTTTTGACTGACTACCATACCATTCACTTTTTTCCAAATTTTCAAATATATATGGATTAACATCCTTCACCTCTTCTTCAGCCCACCGTTCGAAGGCTCGATGAAGATATTTAGCACCATCATATAGAATATTTCGACCAAATTCAAAGTTTTCTAAATCAGTCTGCAATTTTTCTAATGCAATCTTAACTGCATCCATTGATATTTGAATATCTACCACATTTGCTTGGCGAAGAATCTCCTCCTGCTGTTTTTGAGAGCAACGTAAAAAACGAGTTGTAATGCTACGGTAGTGCTTTCTCTTTAGATTTAATTTTGCTGCAATTTCAGCAAGAGGAAGGTATTCCACTTCATCATCGTTATCAATTAAAAACACCTTCGCAACTTCAAACACAGCCAACTTTTGCGCTTTTTCTTCAGCTAATTCATGTTCTTTTTCGTGACGACGTTCAAGTCTATAAATAATAACCGTAAGAAAAATACTTACAATTAAAGAAATAAAATCAATTGACAACCCTATACTATCACTGTGTTCAAGAATCCAGTCATACATTATCACTTTATTCCCCCTCAATCTCCGCAATGATCTTATCAATCTCATCACGAAGTATCTGCTCTCGAGCCACAATTTCCTTGATTTCTGCATTCAACTTCACAATGTCAATTTTCTCTCTGGTATCCTCTACCTCAACATAAGTGGAAACCGACAAATTATAATCATTCTCTACGACTTCTTCATAATTTGCTAAATGTGAGAAATGCAAAATCTCCTCTCTCTTTGCAAATATATCTACGATGTGCTCAATATTCTCTGGTGTCAATTTATTATTGTTTGTTACCTTCACACACTCATTTGTGGCATCTATAAATAAAACCTTATTATCAGTTTTATTTTTCTTCATAACCATAATACATGTTGCAATGGACGTACCAAAGAACAGGTTATTCGGCAACTGGATAATACAATCCACATAGTTATTATCAATCAAATACTGACGAATTTTCTTCTCTGCACCACCGCGATACATAATGCCTGGAAAACATACAATAGCAGCCGTTCCATTAGATGCAAGCCAAGACAAACTATGCATAATAAATGCCAGATCTGCCTTGCTCTTTGGTGCAAGAACTCCCGCTGGTGCGAAACGAGGATCATTAATCAGCAACGGGTTTTCATCTCCTGCCCATTTAATTGAATATGGTGGATTTGATACAATCAATTCAAATGGTTCATCATCCCAATGCTGAGGACTGATCAGTGTATCTTCACAAGCAATATTAAACTTGTCGAAACCTACATCATGCAAAAACATATTAATGCGGCACAGATTATAGGTTGTAATATTAATCTCCTGACCATAAAAACCATTACGAATAGCTTCTTTGCCAAGAACTTTCTCAGCTTTCAAAAGCAGCGAACCAGAACCACATGCTGGATCATATACCTTGTTGATTTCTGTTTTTCCTACTGTACCAAGTCTTGTAAGCAGTTCTGACACATCAGCTGGAGTAAAAAATTCTCCACCAGATTTTCCTGCATTTGAGGCATACATGGTCATAAGATACTCATATGCGTCACCAAAAGCATCGATAGAGTGATCTTTTACATCACCAAGATTCATTTCGCCTACACCATTTAGCAATTTCACGAGCTTTTCATTTCGTTTTGCTACGGTAGAACCTAATTTATTGCTGTTTACATCATAATCATCAAACAGTCCAGCAAAATCACTTTCTGATTCGCTGCCTTTCGCTGATTCCTCAATATGTCGAAATACTCTTTCCAGTGTTTCGTTTAAATTTTCATCATTTGCAGCATTCGCACGTACATTGTAAAACAACTCGCTTGGCAGAATAAAAAAGCCTTTTTCCTCTACCAATCCTTCCCTTGCTTCCTCTGCATCTTCGTCTGACAGTTTAGCAAAATCAAATTCACTATTTCCAGCTTCAATCTCACCACTATTCACATAGCTGCACAAATTTTCTGAAATATAACGGTAAAACATTGTTCCAAGAACATAATTTTTAAAATCCCATCCATCTACTGCTCCACGCAATTCGTCAGCAATCGCCCATATTGCACGATGCAGTTCGTCACGTTCCTGTTCTTTTTTGGTATCAACCATTCTTATTTTTCCTCCGCTTATCCTCTGGTCTTTCTCCAGAATACTTATCTTCTCTTCACCATTGCTCAGGACATGGCGACTATCATACAAATTATATCATGTCGCAATCTGCTTTTCAACTTCTGAACAAAAATAAACAGCATAGGCTACATTTCCATAGCTTATGCCGTTTACTTTTTCTGATCTATTGCCTACTCAATTAAATCCCAATATAGATTTTAATCCGCACCTTCCTTAAGGAAGGTGACATAAGAAAGAAGAAAGGGATTATTTGTGGCATTAAATATTTCAATCCACACCTTTTTTTATAAAAGATGACCGCATTTTTTGTTTATCTCACTATTCCGCTATTGCTGACATACTCCTCATTCAACTGGCGAAGCTCCTTCTCACCGTTTATATAAGGCTCATAAAATGCTTCAACAGAACCGCCTCCCAGATTGTCGCAGCCGCTACAGGCAAGACCTCTTTACAGCACCCCTTGACACTTCCAAAGCATAATCAAAAAGCGAATGGACGCTATTAATTGGAAAATAGCCACTACAATAAGAGCAATGGATCCAATTGCTGCGACGATAAATCCTAATATCGGAATAATTGAAAATACAAATATAGCTGCACTGATCGCCAGTGAAATTACCATGCAGGTAACATACCAGTTGCATACGCTGTGGCAATAATCTGCTACCTCATAAGATACTATACTTACACATTCCTCTGTTGCTGTGCAAATGTAGTAGGTTGCACCCAATGTTGCAAGGCCATGGAGAATTGACATCGCTGTTCCCCATAATCCATCTCCACCGGTGAAGAGCCCAAGCACAATTCCGGCAATTGTAAACCAAAATGCATTATTATATTTTTCACTTTGTTTTCTCAGATTTACAATCGCAATCAATTCCATGATTCCGCCAGCAAGAGCTGCAATTACTCCCAGAATTGGAATTACTGCAAATAATGCCACAATGTTTCCCCAGAACATTAATCCCAGTCCTGACTTTACCTTTTGTCTATCCATTCTTCTTCCTCCCTCAAGTGTTTTGTAGCCATTCTGCTAATTACTGCTTTTTTCACCCCTGCGGATAACACTCCTTACAGCACTGTGCCGCAAATTGAATATCGCTATGTGGCGTCTTAACTCCATTCTCCTCCTGGTAACTCTCATGTCCCAATCCAAGAATTGTGATCATATCGCCCTCCTGTGCATGTTCAATTGCATAGTGGATTGCCTCTTTGCGGTTCGGAATGACCAAATACGAAACAGGTTCTGCTTTTTCTTTCTGTGCCTTATCGATTCCAATTTTGATATCAGCAAAAATCTGATCAAATGTCTCATAGCGGTTGTGACCAGCAGTAACAATACTCAAATCGGCTAACAGTGCACTCGCCTCTCCCATCTCGTAGCGGCGATACTTGGAACGGTTTCCGTCAGCACCGAATACGCAGACAATGCGCTTTGGATGATATTCACGAAGTGCTTCAAGATGATTTCTTGTGCTGTAACCATTATGGGCAAAATCGACACAGACTGCAAAATGACCATTATTGAACACAATATCAAAACGGCCGCGAATCCTTAAATGAGTTAATCCTTTATTGATGATATCAGTTGAAATTCCCATATCATGCGCAATGGCAACTGCTGCTGCCGCATTGTACATATTGAAATCGCCTGGCAGATTGACCCGAATGTCTGCATCCAACGCACCACTCATCGTAAACTCGATTCCTGGAGCCTCAAGCACACCATTTTGGCTCTTCTTTAAATTGCCAATGCGATAATCGGCCTTTTCGCCTTCTCCATAATAGAATACCTGCTTTGTGCGACCATCAGAACCATCGCTTAAGGTTACATACTTCATAAAAGCATCCAGATGACGATCATCACAGTTTACATAAGCACGGCGGCTCTGGTTTAACAACATCGCCTTGCAATATAGATATTCCTCGAAATCCTTGTGCTCATTCGGTCCAATGTGATCACCAGTCTCGATATTGGTCCACACACCATAAGCAAAATCTACTGTTGCCACGCGTTTTTGCTTCATACCTTGTGATGAAACCTCTAAAACAACATGCGTACATCCTGCCTTTACCATCATTGCCAGATACATTTGAAGCTCCATTGGATCCGGAGTCGTATTATTTAATTCATAGCAGTCATAGCCTGGTGTCTCATTACACGGTGCACAGCTATATTTATCGGATCCCCATACAGCATGATCGCATCCTGCAGGCATTATGGCACCGTTTGTACCTATTGTTCCAGTAAGATAACCAGCTGCACGCAAAATATCAGCCATCATATGAGTGCATGTTGTCTTGCCCTTTGATCCTGTAATTCCGATACAAACCACCTTTTCAGATGGATATCCATAAAAGGCTGCTGCAAGTGCTGCAACTATATCTCTTGTAGATGCGACCTGCACAACTGCTGTTTTGCAGCCATCTTCTAACTCAACTGGCTTTTCAACAACAAGAAGTGCTGCCTTTTTTGCCAATTCCTTTGCCATCGTATGTGTATCAAAACGTGCGCCTGAGATACAGATAAAGGCATCCCCTTCCTGAATCATACGGTTATCATGACAAATGCCCGTCACTTCATCTGAAAGATTGCCCTGCAATACCATATAGTCAATGCGCTGCAGTAATTCACTGATTTTCATAATCTTTACTCTAAGCCTCTCATATCCTCTATATTGTCTGTCAGCAACAATCCAAATCCGTGTTTCTTTCATATAAGTTTGAATAAATACTGACTTTTTTAATTAGTATTAGAAAAGAGGCATCTTCTTTTTTAGAAGATACCTCTTAAACTATACTATCAATCAATAAAAATTGCAAGTGATATTCATGAACTGTAACAAAGACCCTTTTATGCCTTCTTAGGTGTATGAACAACTTCTGCCTTCAAACCACCATCACCGACATCAATTTCAATAACATCCTGTGCGTGAACTTCTCCAGAAAGAATGATTCTTGCTGCAAGTGTCTCAACATTCTTCTGCAGGTAACGCTTCAGCGGTCTTGCACCATATACTGGATCATAGCCATGCTCAACAATATACTGCTCTGCATCCTTTGTCAGAGAAATCGACAGCTCACGGTCTTCAAGACGATTATTGACATCTGCTACCATTAGATGAATGATATTGCCAATATTGTCCTTTGTTAATGGCTTAAAGAGGATTATCTCATCAAGACGATTCAAAAACTCTGGACGGAAATGACCGCGAAGATCATTCATAACAGCTGACTCTGCCTCTGATCTGATATTGCCCTGCTCATCAATGCCATCAAGCAAATATGAGGATCCAATATTAGATGTCATGATCAAAATAGTATTCTTAAAGTCTACGGTACGACCCTGAGAATCAGTGATTCGACCATCGTCAAGTACCTGAAGTAAGATGTTAAATACATCAGGATGAGCCTTTTCTACCTCATCAAATAAAACAACACTGTATGGTTTACGACGTACTGCCTCTGTCAGCTGACCGCCTTCATCGTATCCAACATATCCCGGAGGCGCTCCGATCAGACGAGATACAGAATGCTTCTCCATGTACTCCGACATATCAATACGAACCATGTTGTTTTCATCATCGAACAGATTCTGAGCAAGCGCCTTTGCAAGCTCTGTCTTACCAACACCAGTTGGTCCAAGGAAAAGGAACGAACCAATCGGCTTTGAAGGATCCTTAATTCCTGCCTTAGAACGAAGAATCGCCTCTGTTACCTTCTCAACAGCCTCATCCTGACCAACGACTCTCTTATGAAGCTCATCAGCCAGATGAAGTGTCTTCTCGCGCTCACCCTCTGTAAGTCTGGCAACAGGAATACCTGTCCATTTTGAAATAATTTTACAGATTTCATCATCTGTAACAGCCTCATGAACAAGAGAAAGATCCTTTGACTTTACAGATTCTTCCTCTGCTGCCAGCTGTTTTTCAAGCTGTGGCAGCTTGCCATACTGTAACTCAGCTGCCTTGTTAAGATCATACTTCTGCTGTGCCTGAGCAATCTGCTGATGAACTTGCTCTATTTCCTCACGCAGCTTGCTTAAGTGATCTACTGACTTTTTCTCATTGTCCCACTGTGCCTTCATGCCTGCAAACTCTTCACGCAGACTTGAAAGCTCCTGCTTGAGTGTCTCAAGACGCTCCTGTGACAAGTGATCAGTTTCCTTCTTTAATGCAGCCTCCTCAATTTCAAGCTGCATAATCTTACGACTTAGCTCATCCATTTCAGCCGGCATGGAATCCATCTCGGTCTTTACAAGCGCACATGCCTCATCGACAAGATCAATTGCCTTATCTGGAAGGAAACGATCTGAGATATAACGATTAGAGAGTGTTGCTGCTGTTACAAGCGCAGCATCGGTAATCTTTACACCATGATAAACCTCATAACGATCCTTCAGACCTCTCAGGATGGAAATAGTATCTTCTACCGTTGGCTCATCAACTAAAACTGGCTGAAAACGACGCTCTAGTGCTGGATCCTTTTCAATATATTTGCGATACTCATCAAGTGTTGTCGCACCAATACAATGAAGCTCACCTCTTGCAAGCATCGGCTTTAACATGTTGCCGGCATCCATTGCGCCATCAGTTTTACCTGCACCAACAATCAAATGAAGCTCATCGATGAAGAGGATAATCTTACCTTCACTCTTTTTAACTTCATCAAGAACGGCTTTCAGACGCTCCTCAAATTCACCACGATACTTTGCACCAGCTACCAGTGCACCCATATCAAGTGAAAAGATCTTTTTATCCTTCAAACCTTCTGGAACATCACCGCGGACAATACGCTGTGCAAGACCCTCTACAACTGCAGTCTTACCAACACCCGGCTCACCAATTAAAACAGGGTTATTCTTTGTTTTACGTGAAAGAATACGTACAACATTTCTAATCTCGCTGTCTCGTCCGATTACTGGATCAAGCTTATGATCTCTTGCCTTATCAACAAGATCACTGCCATACTTGTTCAGTGTATCGTAAGTAGCTTCTGGATTATCAGATGTCACTCTCTGATTTCCTCTAATAGTAGATAATACCTGAAGAAAACGTTCTCTGGTAATACCAAACTCACGAAACAGTTCCTTTACATCATTATTTGGATAACGAATCAATGCCAGGACAAGATGCTCAACGGAAACATATTCGTCTCCCATTGCCTTTGCTTCGTCCTCTGCGCTTACAAGTACCTTATTCAGTGCATTGCTGACATAAAGCTGTCCGTTTCCACCAGACACCTTAACCTTTTTTTCAAGTGTCTGAACTGCTCTGTTTTCAAAATATTCAAGCTGAATATCCATCTTGGTGATCAGTTTTGCAAACAAACTATCTTCCTGATGTAACAGCGCAACGATCAAATGCTCCTGATCAATTTCCTGGTTTCCATATTGATACGCAAGCTTTTCACAATCCTGAACTGCCTGCATTGATTTCTGTGTAAATTTATTAATATTCATAGCCCCTCCTTATCTGCCACTGCACGACATCATTTGGTATATTTTGTCTATGATGTCTTGAGAACAATCGCTTAGTGGCTGCGAGTTATGTGTGTTTCATTTGTTCTATAAGAAGTATAACATAATTTCAAAATCTGTCAAGCACTTTTTTATTTTTTTTGCAAAAAAATTCGCCCTATCAAAAAGATAAGACGAATTTTACTTTTATTTAATTTCCATAGATTGTTTGATGCAGACGATTAATTGTTGCCTCAAAATCTGGAACAAGCTCCTCACCTAAATTTGAATACAGACCATCATATGGTATACGATCCGTCTGAATATCATAATTTATATAGGAAGGTGCGTTAGCAATCAATGTTGTCAATGTTGCCGCATCAATGTTGTGAGTAATAAGCGGAAGCATATTATTTACAACAGCGAGCAAAGTTGTTGCATCCAGAGATCTTGCTTTTTGCATCAGCTGTACAAGAATTTCTCTTTGTCTTGAAGTACGACCATAATCGGAATGCTCATTTCCACGGCTTGTGTAACGGATTCTTGCAAATCCAACTGCCTGATTTCCATTCAGATGTGTAATTCCACCACCTGCAACATAGTAATCAGAAGCATTTAATCCCTGCAGTCTGCACTGCTCATCCAGATACATATTGATATAACCAGCCTCCTGTGTTGAAACTTCCAGATCAACACCACCTACAAGATCTATGATATTAGCCATCGAACTAAAGTCAACTGAAGCATAATTATCAATATCAACTCGATAATTACTTTCGATTGTAGAAACAAGAAGCGGACCACCGCCAACTGCGTAGGCACTGTTTAGCTTTCTTATACCAACATTTGGAATGTTAGCATACAAATCTCGCATAAAGCTTGTCATATAAATTGTCTTTGTCTGCGAATTGATGGAAGCTAAGATCATGGAATCGGAATTTCCATACCATCCATTTCTAGTATCAGAACCGATCAGCAGGATATTATAAACATCGCCATCAGAAGCAATATCAATATTTTGACCTACATTTACTTCCTTAGCAAAAGCTGCTGCTGCCTCTGCATCCAGCGTCTCCATCTCAGTAAAGCCTTCCAAATCATCTTCATCTGCTGTTAACAAACCATAATTAATGGTAACTTCACTATCATCTACATAATTCGTTTTTCCAAGATAATGCTTTAATCCAAAATAAAATACACAAAGTCCCGCAAAAACAATAATCAACAATACAAGCACCACAATTAAAAGCGGTGTCTTGGCCGACTTCTTCTTTCCCTTGGCCATACCGGGTTCTCCTCTCTGTTTTCCAGACTCTAAAGCCCATCCTATTACAGACAAACTCTTGTCCTAATTTGATTTATGGCTATTGTTTAACCACACAATCTTTAATAGTATAGCATATTTTAGACAAATTACCAGACTTTTTTTTACAAAATCTTTGCCTGAACTGACCTTTTGACCCTGATATCATTCTATCAAGATATAAAATCATGATTAGGGCATTCTTTATCATAAAACTGTTCCATTACACTGCTTATCGATGCCGTAATTTTCTCATCCATACAGCCTGTGTTTACTCCGTTTTGAATAGCACGCGAAAAAGCAGCTATCTCATAGCGAAGCCCTTCTCCATCCAACTTATAGAAATAGCGTCTGTTCTGTGTAAAGTCCTCATAACGAACTTCAAAATAATCTGTTTTCCACCACGGTGACGGTACATAAATATATCCTTTTGTTCCTGTTATGATAAGCTCACCTTCTGATTTTACACCAATTCCTGTCTTGATAGATGCGGCTGCATTTGCGTACAAAAAATTTATCTTTGAAAAAAGATCTTGATCATTTTTTGTCTGATATGTCACCATATCACATTTTTTATAATCTGCTCCCAAAATTGAAAATACAGACAATAATCCAAATGGTCCCCATACTGCCATACTGCCAAAGCCACCCTTTTGGTAACCTACAGGCGGCGGCGTCATCTGTGTACAGGTTGCTTCAACTGCCTTGATATTTCCAACCTCTCCACTCTTTGCCATAAGAACAAGACGGTTAAATGCCATAAAATATGCGGTTTTAATAGCTTCTAAGAAAACACAGCCTTTTTCTTTTGCAAGTCTTGTCAGAAAAAGTGCACCCTCTTTTTCTAGTGCCACTGGTGATTCGCAAAGAACATGTTTTTTTTGCTCTAATGCCTTTTGGCTGTACCAAGCCCGTTTATCCGGCGATGTTACCACATAGACTGCATCACTCTCATCAAGCAATTCCTGCAGCGTTTCATAAACTGTAAGGTTTCCTGCATACTTTTTTTCATGTAATAACAAACCTTCTGACAATTGTTCTTGCTTTATTGGCGGCTGAAAAATCCCCGACAGCTCTACATTTCCTACATACCTGGATTCCTGAATAAATTTTTCAACCATCGGCTCATAGCCAATAATACCAAGACGTATACCACTATTTTCCTGACGAAGCTTTGTACTGGAAATATTAGCAGTGCGTGGAAGATAAACCACCTCACAATATTCCTTCAGGTAATCAAATTTGCCTTCCCAATCTGAACCAATTGCAAAAACATCAATATGATATCGACGAATATCATCTATTTTTTGACCAATGTACTCCTCTGGTATAACCTCATCTGCAAGTCCAGTATCTTTTACTGCCTGAATACGCTCCATTAGAGACTGCTGAACATTCAGTTTTCCTCTGCTGATATCAAAACTATCTGTTGTCACACCCACAATTAAATAGTCTCCCAGCGCCTTCGCACGTTTGAGCAGGTTTATATGGCCATAATGCAGCAGATCAAACGTACCATACGTAATGACTTTTTTCAAATCGTTCTCCTTGTACTCGTATTTTTCATTCAAACGTCTGCTAAATCTATATTATGCTATTTCATCGATCTCAAAAAATGCAGTCAGGAAACGTTCCATTGCATCTTTTGAACCAACTGAAATACGCAGATATTTTTTCAACATTTCATTGCCATATGATTTTACTAAAATCTTTTTTTCTGTCTCTAATTTCTGCGCAACCTCGGTCGCCTGATGTTTTGGTGTCACGAAAATAAAATTTCCACGGCAGTCTCTTGTCTCGTATCCATGCTTTGTGAGTTCTGCAAGAGT
>NZ_JAXWCK010000031.1:0-56922 GCF_037349415.1 Anthropogastromicrobium sp. | reverse complement strand
TACCCCCATATAGGACTTTTATATTTCATTGTCCTATATGAGGGTAGCATATCATCTCTGGTGGCTTTTTATTTGCAATAAAACCTTGTGTTTCGAGTGACTGACGTGATATAATTGTATAATAAAATCAAAGGGAGTAACAGCAATGGAAAAATACAGTACTGCCAAAAAAAGAATAATAAAATATAGCTGTGTTGTTGGACTAATTTCTTTTATGCTTTTGTTTCTTGTTGGATGCATGATCTTTGGCTATATGGAAAAAGAAGAGAAAGCAGGAGCAGCCTATATGGCACAAAGTACTGTAAGGCGAATTAAAGCACAGTTAGAGCGATATGTAGTGAATTCAGATTTGATGGAAAATATTATTAATGCAGGCTATCAATTAGATGAAGAAACATTCTCCAAGCTGGCAAGTGTCATTCCAAATGAAAATGATGTAGTAAAAGCATTTGAGCTGGCACCAGATGGGATAATTACATATATTTATCCCAGAGAGGATAACGATAAAGCGTTTGGACTTGATTTGCTGACAGAACATGAGCGAAGCATTGACGCTAATTTGGCTAAAGAAACAAAAGAATATACACTTGGCGGTCCCTATGAATTGAGGCAGGGCGGAATGGGTGCATTGCTTTTCAATCCAGTCTATCAGCCAGCTGATGGCGAAGACAGTATATTTTGGGGGTTTGTGATTACAGTAATTGACTGGGATCGTTTTGTAAATGAATTAAAGCTCGAGAAGTTGAGTGAAGCTTCATTTTATTATAAAATCTGGACAAAAGATGACAGTACAGGTGAACAGGTTGTGTTGGCTCAAAATAAAGAAAAGCTTTCAAAAGATTGCCTGACGCTAGAGTGCAATATTCCAAATGAAGTATGGTACTTTGATATAGAGCCGTCTGCTGGATGGATAACAATATCTTATTGGTTTTCAGTTATCCTCACAATATTGGTTTTGTCTATGTTAATTGCTGCTATTTTTTATCAGGTTCTTAGTAAAAACAATCAAGAGAAGCAGTATGCAGAGCAGCTGCAGCGATCAGCGAAACTGGCAAAAAATGCAAATGAAGCTAAGACAAGATTTTTATTTAATATGAGTCATGATATTCGCACACCGATGAATGCAATAATTGGATTTTCAGGTCTTTTGGAGAAAAATCTTCAAAATGAAGAGAAGGCTAAAGAATATCTGAAAAAAATTCAATCTTCTAGTGCGCTTATGATGACGATTATAAATCAGGTTTTGGAGATGGCGCGCATTGAAAGCGGAACGGCCACGTTAAGACTAAAGGCAGAAGATTTAAGCGCCATTTTTCACGATGTTAGCAGCGTATTTGAATCAGATATAAGAAAAAAGAATCTGCAGTATTCAATCGATGCTAATGTCTGCCATAAGTATGCCATCTGTGACAAAACAAAGCTTCAGGAAATTTATTTGAATATCGTAGGTAATGCAGTTAAATATACGCCGAGCGGAAAATCTATTCATGTGATAGTCAAAGAGATTGCATCAGATGATAAAATGGCACAATATTGTTTTATTTGTGAAGATACAGGAATAGGAATGAGCGAAGAATATCTGCCTCATATATTTGAAGAATTTTCCAGAGAGCATACATCAACGGAGAATAAAGTCGTAGGTACAGGACTTGGCCTTCCGATTGTGAAATCACTTATTGAGCTAATGGGCGGAAACATTAAGGCAGAGAGCAGTCAAGAAGTGGGTACAAAGTTTACGGTAACAATTTCGCTGGAAACAGTATCGAAGGAAGATGTATATAAAGAACAAGAAAAACAGCCTAATACGGATGATATCAGAGGCAAGAGGATTTTGCTTGCAGAGGACAATGAGCTGAATGCTGAAATTGCAATAGAGTTATTGCATGAAGAAGGCTTTTTCGTGGAGCTTGCCACTGACGGTCAAGAATGTTTTGATATGCTTGATCAGGCAGAAGAAGGCTATTATGATCTAATTCTTATGGACATTCAGATGCCTAATGTAAATGGCTACGAAGCAACTGTAAAAATAAGGCAGATGGAAAATGATAAGAAAGCTCAAATTCCAATTGTTGCGATGACGGCAAATGTATTTGCAGAAGATCGCAAACTTGCATTGGATTTGGGAATGAATGGACATATATCAAAGCCGATAGATATGAAAAAGGTAAGAAAAGTCCTGCATAATATTTTGAATGCAGAATAAGTGAAGCGACAAGAAGAATACGAGAATTGGTAGTTGGGAGAACAGGGGAAATGGAGCATCGAGTTTGTTTGAACAAAATGATAGTTGTTTTTATGACTGTTATTGTTATATCATCTTGCTTTGTATTTGATATTCAGACAGGTCTGTTCTCACTGACAGGTCTTTTGGCAAAGTCACTTGTCATTGATAACGTAATTGAGAGTATTAATCGCTGTAAGGTATTTTTGATTGTATGCGATGATCCAGATCCGATTTGTGAATTTATTTACCGGGATCTTAAGCGTAGTGCAACCGTTTATAAAGCACATGGCGCATTCACGCATAATCAGAAGATGATTATTATGTCAGTTATGAAGCGTGGACAGGCAGTTCAGCTTAGAAACTTTGTAAAGCGCTATCAGCCAGGCGCATTTATTGCCATTGTAAATTCAAGTGAAATCATTGGAAAAGGCTTCCGCGGATTGAACTGATGCAAAAAACAGTGCAAAATAAAGTATGTTTACTACAACTATAATCGTATTATAGGTAATAGGTAGTTATCGAACAAAGTGTTACAAAAAATCTTGACCAGTATACATGAGATGACGAGAATGTATATTCATAAATAAGTTTGATTCAGCAAGATGGCACTCCATGAAAACTTTGGAATGCCATCTTTTTTTGTAAAAAGGTATGCTTCATGAATGTAGAAATTTTCAAGTATTGTAAAGCTCAAGTTCTGATGGTAAAATGAAGAAAAAAATAAATGGAAGATAGAGTTTCCGTTGAGAATACGTTATAAGTAATAGTGGAAGCAAGATTTTTGTTTTCGAGAAGGGAAGGTAAAAACAGATGATGGGTGAGAGATTAGCATTTCAGAAGAAAAATGGACAAAAAATTGCAGGAAAGGCATACTTTGCAGGCGTAGATAAAAAATATCCGACGGTGATTTTTGCTCACGGATTCGGTTCCAATTACCGTGACCTAGAACATCACGGAGCTGGATTTGCAGAAAGTGGAATTAACTGCATTTTTTTTGATTTTTGTGGAGGTGGATTAAAGTCTCTTAGTGATGGCAAGATGACGCAGATGACAGTTCTCACAGAGGCAGAGGATTTAACCGAGGTAATTAGTCAAGTGCAGCAGATGGAGAATGTAGATTCAGATCAATTATTTATTCAGGGAGAAAGTCAGGGAGGATTTGTCGGTGCTTATGTAGCAGCGCAGATTCCAGAAAAAATAAAGGGATTAATTTTGTGGTATCCTGCATTTGTGATTCCAGATGATGCCAAGCGCCGTTTTGAAGAAAATGACAATACCTGTTTTGGACAGCAGTTAAGTCCAGATTACAATAAAGTAGCAAAGGATATCGATATTTTCAATGTCATCACAGGATATAAGGGACCAGTGGTGATCATTCATGGAGAAAGCGATAATTGCGTGCCGATTTCTTATTCCGAGCACGCAGAAAAAGTATATGACAATGTTAAACTGATTCGAATTCCAAGCGCAGGGCATGGATTTGATGGAAAGGATAGTCAGTTTGCGAGAGAACAGTCGATAGAGTTTATTAAGAAAAATTTGAAATAAAATTTTAACTACTAAATCACGATTTAGTAGTTTGCTGTATGCATGAATAAATTTACATTTTTTTTACTCAAACAGGATAGAAAAGCAACATAGTTTGGTGCTATTGTGTATTAGAAACAGAAATAATACTAGATGATAGATTAGCTAGTTCGCTAATACAGAAAAGAGGCACAAATAAAGATGATTACCTATAAAGACATCCAGAAAAATAAAGAAATCAATGCAATGATTGAGCAGGGCAACCAAGTATTAAAGACACTTGGTTATACGGAGCATTCGAAGAAACATGCAATCAAGGTGGCAGAGCATGCAGCTGAGATTTTAAAAATCACTGGAGCAGACGCACATCAGATTGAGCTGGCACAAATTGCAGGTTACATGCACGATATTGGAAATTGTATCAATCGACAGGATCATGCGCACAGTGGAGCTATTTTGACCTATTCCATTTTGAAAGAGTTGGATATGCCGATTTCAGATCGATTGACAATCGTAACAGCAATTGGTCATCATGATGAGAAGACAGGAACAGCTCTAGATCCAGTTTCGGCTGCACTCATTCTTGCTGATAAGACCGATGTGCGAAGAAATCGTGTACAAAACCCAGTCATTGCAAATTTTGATATTCATGACCGCGTAAACTATGCAGCATTGTCCTCATCTCTAGAGTTTAAGACAGAAAAGAAAATCATTCAGATGAATTTGGAACTGGATGATTCGATGTGTACGGTTATGGATTACTTTGGCATATTCTTAGAGCGCATGATGATGTGCAGACGTGCAGCAGAGGTGCTTGGCTGGCGCTTTAAATTGGTTGCAAATGGAAGTAAGCTGTGTTAAATTCGTGAGGCAATATAAAATGTCACATGGGCATCATCATCTTCAATTGGAATACTTTTACAAAGCAGGTAACCTCCTTGAATAAATTTATTGTTAAATATTCGTGCAAAGTATTGTTCTTACTGGAAATGCTACAAACATAAGTATTTGTATGGATGCAGATTTGAAAGCGCAAGCGGACGCACTGTTTACTGAACTTGGCATGAATCTGACTACGGCGTTTAAAGTGCCACTGTACCTGTCCCCATGGCCTTCTGGATATCAAGCAGGTGACAAAGACAGAAATAGAGGAATATACAGAAGAAGAAATACTTTACAAAACAAAATAAATGCGATATGATATGACTAAATAGGGAGCTCAAATAGATGGGCTGAGAGTAGACTTGGTAGTCTTGACCTGAAACCTGATTTGGATAATGCCAACGTAGGGAAATACATGTCTTGCACAATAATGTTGTGTGTTTTTTGCTCTCTGTTTTTTTGTGAACTGGGGGCACCACTTTTCGCAGAACAGACTAGGCGCCGGATGATACTTGTATTGTATCATTCGGCGCTTTTTTTGTTTTTAATTTGCTAATAAAGGTGCCGAATATAAGAAAGGAGATAAGCCATATGGTAAGGATAAATGGAGAAGATAAGGCACTTGCAGGAATTAATCTCTTGGAATACTTAAAAGATGCTGGATACCAACTGGAAAAGATTGTGGTAGAACGAAATCTGGAAATCATTCCGCGAGATCAGTTAGAAAATGTGGTGATTCAGGAAAATGATTCCATTGAAGTACTGAGTTTTGTTGGTGGAGGCTGATATAATGACTGAAATGCAGAAAGAGATGCAGAAACTTATTTCAAAAGACGAATTGGATAAAGCTTTTGATGCAAGGTTTCCAAAAGAGATGCAGGTAAAGCTGCATAATGCAAAGGTTGCCATAGCAGGACTTGGCGGACTTGGCTCCAATATTGCAGTCATGCTTGCAAGAAGTGGGGTGGGTCAGCTTTTACTTGTAGATTATGATGTGGTAGATGTGACAAATCTGAATAGACAGATGTATTATATTCAACATATTGGAAAACCAAAAGCTCAGGCACTGCCTGAAATATTATATCAGATTAATCCATATAGTAATTATCAGTCATGTTCTGTGAAAGTAACAGAGCGAAATGTACACGAGTTGTTTTCGCAATATCCAATTGTATGTGAAGCTTTTGACGCACCAGATCAGAAAGCAATGCTGGTAAGAGAAGTACTTACTCAGTGTCCCAATACTACAGTTGTATCGGGAAATGGAATGGCTGGATATGGAGATATCAATGAAATACAGACAAGCAGAAAAATGAGGCACCTTTATGTGTGCGGAGATCAGCATACAGATGTAGGTGAGGGAATTGGTCTTATGGCTCCGAGAGTAGCAGCTTGCGCTGCACATGAAGCCAATAAAGTGATACAGCTTATTATGGAAGCATGAAATAAAAACTTAAAAATAAAAGTTTAATGAGGAGACAAACATGGAAGATAAACTGATATTAGGTGGAAAAGAATTCAAAAGTCGTTTTATTCTGGGATCAGGAAAATATAATTTGAATCTGATTAACGCAGCAGTAGAGCAGGGTGGTGCAGAAATCATAACACTTGCTCTTAGACGTGCAAATACCAAGGAAAGTGAAAATATTTTGGATTATATTCCAAAGGGTGTCACACTGCTTCCAAATACTTCTGGTGCACGAAATGCAGAGGAGGCAGTTCGTATTGCGAGACTGAGCCGTGCAATGGGCTGTGGTGATTTTGTAAAGATAGAGATAATGCGAGATGCCAAATATCTTTTCCCAGATAATCAGGAAACAATAAAAGCAACAGAAATTTTGGCAAAGGAAGGATTTGTAGTTCTGCCGTATATGAATCCTGATTTAAATGTTGCAAGAGATCTGCAAAACGCCGGAGCTGCTGCTGTAATGCCGCTGGCTGCTCCTATTGGAAGCAATAAAGGTCTGGCAACAAAAGCCATGATTCAGGTACTTATTGATGAGATCGATCTGCCAGTTATTGTGGATGCAGGAATTGGAAAACCATCTCAGGCTTGTGAAGCAATGGAAATGGGAGCAGCAGCAATTATGGCAAATACGGCAATTGCAACAGCAGGGAATATACCTGATATGGCAGAGGCTTTTAAGCTTGCAATTCAGGCTGGCAGAAAAGCATATCTTACTGGAATGGGAAGAGTTCTTGCAAGAGGTGGAAGCGCATCAGATCCGTTAACAGGATTTTTACGGTAGGAGGTTGCAGTCATGAATGAAGAAAATCAGGTATATTTTATTGACAGTGATCAACTGCCGCCTTCCGCATTGGAAAGAAAACATCGTTTGGAGCAGGATCCCTCTTTTCGTGCTGACCATATGAAATACATGGATGGAATGCAGGTAATCGAATCAGACATTAAAGATAAAGTGTTAAAAGCCATGGGAGAGTATGATTACAATTCCTACACTGCAGCTGATGTTGAGAGAGCACTTTCTCACGAGACATGTTCAATAGAAGACTTTAAAGCCTTTTTGTCACCTGCTGCAGCACCGTATCTGGAGCAGATGGCAAGAAAAGCAGAAGAGATAACAAAAAATCATTTTGGAAACACTGTTTATATTTTTACACCACTTTATATAGCCAATTATTGTCAGAATTACTGCATTTACTGTGGATTCAATTGTTATAACAATATTCGCAGAAAGAAATTAAATTTCCAAGAAATAGAGCATGAAATGCAGGTTATAGCCAAAACTGGAATGGAAGAGATACTGCTGCTTACCGGAGAAAGCCGGAAATATTCTGATGTGGAATATATTGGTGAGGCAGTAAAAATTGCTCGGAAATATTTCAAAAACATCGGAATTGAAATTTATCCGGTAAACGTAGATGAGTATAAGTATCTTCATGAATGCGGCGTAGATTATGTAACTGTTTTTCAGGAAACCTATAATACAGATAAGTATGAGACACTGCATTTGCTCGGACATAAGCGTGTATGGCCGTATCGTTTTGATTCTCAGGAACGTGCATTGATGGGAGGCATGAGAGGCGCTGGATTTTCTGCCCTTCTGGGGCTTGATGATTTCAGGAAGGATGCACTGGCGACTGCGCTTCATGTTTATTATATAAACCGTAAATATCCGCATGCAGAGCTTTCTCTAAGCTGTCCAAGACTGCGTCCTATTGTAAATAATGATAAGATCAATCCACGTGATGT
The DNA here is from genome assembly GCF_037349415.1 of Anthropogastromicrobium sp. Lineage (NCBI taxonomy): Bacteria > Bacillati > Bacillota > Clostridia > Lachnospirales > Lachnospiraceae > Anthropogastromicrobium > Anthropogastromicrobium sp. Next base: position 49,075 of record NZ_JAXWCK010000031.1, on the reverse strand, counting down.
AGGCGAAAAAGAACTCTGCCAAGTATTATGTGCATATCGTATGTTCCTTCCTTTTGTTGGAATTACAGTATCTAGTCGTGAAAGTGCTGATTTCAGAAATGGTATTGCAAAAATTTGTGCAACAAAAGTATCAGCAGGAGTATCAACAGGTATAGGTGATCATGAAGAAAAATATGAAGGAACAAAAGATGCAGATGTAGGAGACGAGCAGTTTGAAATTAACGATTCCCGCTCTTTTGAATCCATGTATCAGGACATGGAACAGGAAGGTCTGCAGCCTGTGTTGAATGATTACCTCTATGTGTAACAGCTACGAACATACTATTGTAATTACTAACCGTCATCTTGTGCAGGGGGATTTCCTGAAGCAGCTCGAAAAAGTAACAAAGCTGCATCCCCATGCATTGATTCTGAGAGAAAAAGATCTTACAGATGATGCTTATGAAAGTCTGGCAAAAAAAGTTTTTGATTTATGCGAGAGAGAAGATATAACTTTCTTTTTACATACTAAGATTGAAATTGCCCGAAAAATAGGATGTCAAAACATTCATCTGTCTATTCCTGTGCTAAAAGGATTATCAGAGACAGAAAAGAAAGCTTTAACAGAAGATTTTTGTGAAATCAGTATTTCCTGCCACAGCATGGAAGATGTAGAAATTGCAATGGCAGGAGGTGCTACACAGATTATTCTGGGAACTATTTTTGAGACAGAGTGTAAAAAAGGTGTTCTAGGCAAGGGTGTTGAGTTTGTCAGAGAAATATGTCAAAAGTGTCCGCTTCCGGTATACGCTATAGGCGGAATGAATCTGCAAAGGCTGCATCTTGTCATAGACGCGGGAGCTGCAGGTTGCTGCATGATGTCTGGATTTATGCAAACAACGAAAACATTGCAATAAAGTGCTTTCATAACATGACATGTCAACTGCAGTAAAATATCACAAAAAATAGCTGCAGATTTTGTTACGGGTTACGCGTTTAACCTTTGAAAAAATTTCTGATGAAACAATAAAACGTGTTCAGCAAGAACTTGAAAGATCGGGATACATACCGAATATGGCAGGTATTTTGCTTGCAAGAAATAATTCAAGAATTATCGGAGTAGTGGTCAATGACCATGAAAAGTATGAGGGCAGAGTTTTAGAAGATGGTTTTGTGATGTCATCATTAAATGCTCTTTCACGTGAGGTAAATGAAAAAGGATATTTCTTGATGATAAAAACGACAGCTGATATCAGTGAAATTCCGGTGTTTGCTTCCATGTGGAATATGGATGGACTGATTTTAATGGGATTTTGCGAAGCAGATTATGAGAAACTTCGAAATCAGATGAGAATATCATTTGTAGTGTATGATGGCTACTTTGAGAAATGTTCTAAGGTAGTTAACCTGGTCATAAATCATTATGATGGTGGTTATCAAGCTGGAAAATATTTCAAGGAACTTGGTCATAAAAAAGCATTATGTATAGCAGATAACTTTATTTGTATGGATAAGGAACGCAAGGAATACAAATCCCAAAGAATATCCAGATTATAGGATTTGATGATAACACAGCAAGCAGGGAAAGCAATCCTCTGCTTACGACGATTCATCAGGATGCATCTTTAAGGGCAAAAACTGCAATTAATTGTCTTGAAGCTATGCGAGATGGATTAAATTGTGAGACTGAAATTGTGCTTCCGGTTGAACTTGTAAAAAGAGAAAGTACGGGGGTGCTATAATGTCAAAGTTCATGAAATCATTATGTAAAATAGCGATTCCTGTTACATTGCAAAGTATGCTGCAGTTTAGCCGGTGCAATAGCCGTATCGTCATTGCTTATTATTTTTTCAGGAGTCTATACCGGTTTTTATCGTGTAGATTATATTTGCTTTATATGCACCTGTTAAGGTTGAAAATATGATTCTTGGAGGAGGAATTATCAGAAGCGGCGGCAATACAAAAATTATCATGGTGATTGATATTGTTGGTACATGGTGCATTGGAATACCTCTGTGTCTGCTTGCAGCGTATGTTTTTAATTGGGGAATCGTAGGTGTATACACGCTGCTCACCACAGAAGAAATATTCAGGCTAGTTGTATCACTGATTATATTTAAAAAGCGTAAATGGATGATCAGTTTATCATAGTCACCAGATCAGTTTTGGTGCCAGGTAGTCTTACAATCAATGTGATCTGGAAAAACAGCTTCGCTGGTTTTATAAAGCTGCAAATCAGGCTGCTTTCAATTGACAAACAAAATTCCTATGCTATAATAGCAGGCAGAGAAAAATGATAACAAAAGAGAATAGGGGAGTTTTAAAATGAAGGCGAAGCTTGCGAGAACGGCATTTGAATATGGCGTGATCACAGTGGCGACACTGCTTTTAGTAGTTGGCGTGTATTTTTTTAAGTTTCCAAATAATTTTTCATTTGGAGGAGTAACTGGTATTGCTGTTGTGCTTTCAGCAATGAGCAAAGCATCAGCAAGTTCCTACACATTTATCATCAATATGGCGCTTCTGGTGTTAGGCTTTTTATTCTTAGGAAAAAGTTTTGGTGCCAAGACAGTCTATGTCAGTGTATTAACATCAGTAGGATTGTCAGCACTTGAAAAGTTGTTTCCTATGAGTGCACCATTGACGACAGAGCCAGTGCTGGAACTGATTTTTGCAATCTTTCTTCCGGCGCTTAGTGCAGCCATTTTATTCAATATTGGCGCATCTGGCGGTGGCACAGATATCATTGCAATGATCTTAAAGAAATATACAAGCGTGCCAATTGGCACAGCACTATTTTTAGTGGATTGCGTTATTGTTATATCATCTTGCTTTGTATTTGATATTCAGACAGGTCTGTTCTCACTGACAGGTCTTTTGGCAAAGTCACTTGTCATTGATAACGTAATTGAGAGTATTAATCGCTGTAAGGTATTTTTGATTGTATGCGATGATCCAGATCCGATTTGTGAATTTATTTACCGGGATCTTAAGCGTAGTGCAACCGTTTATAAAGCACATGGCGCATTCACGCATAATCAGAAGATGATTATTATGTCAGTTATGAAGCGTGGACAGGCAGTTCAGCTTAGAAACTTTGTAAAGCGCTATCAGCCAGGCGCATTTATTGCCATTGTAAATTCAAGTGAAATCATCGGAAAGGGCTTCCGTGGATTGAACTGATGAACTAGCCACGGGGACAGGTACAGTGGCACTTAAAGCCATGGGGACGGGTACAGTGGCACTATATCTGTCCCCCATGGTTTTCAAACACTAAATGAAAAAACAAGGAGAAGAATCATGCCGCATTAACTGTTATCAAACGGCAACCAAATAAAAGCGTCATAAACCTAGGGCAAACGCTCTGGGTTTCTCGTGGCGCCTTTTTTGCGTACAAAAAATTAATCCAAAATGTACAATACGTTCGATAACAGGAGAGTTAATATTAGAATGAAAAAATCAAAATTGAATAAAAAATTAGATAAAATTAAGAGTATTAAAAGTAGCAAGCGGGGAATTCATATGTCAAGCTTAATGGACAGCTACGATGCGGTATCTTTTTTCAATGGACTTGTCTTTTTTGCACCCGTGTCTCTTCTAGTGCGCACACAGGCAGGTGTATCACAGAGCATGTTCTTTTTGTTGCAGGCGCTTCTTTCTGCAATCACTTTTCTGGGCGAGATTCCAACCGGCTTTTTGACAGATCGAATCGGATATAAGCGCTCCCTTGTGCTTTCACAGAGTCTGCTCCTTCTGGCACGAAGCCTTTTATTTGTCAGCTTTCTTTGCAAAAATCCAGTATTGTTTGCAATAGAAGCAGCAGTTGAAGGACTATCTTATTGCTTTTCTTCTGGTACAGACAGTGCCTATTTGTATGAGGTGTACGGTAACGAAGCCTATCTTTCCAAAACAGCACATGCGTCCAATTGTGGTACAGCAGGCTTTTTGATCAGTACACTCAGCTATGTAATTATCTATCATCAGTGTGGCATAGAAGGACTTCTTCTTTCTACGATGGCAGCAGGCACAGCTGCGGCAATCTTTTCCATAAAGCTAAAACCAGAGCCATCAAAAAATAAACAGACCTGCTATGCAAAAGAAAACGAAGCAGAAAACAAGAACTTCGCCAAGAAGGAAACATACGCATTTAATATAGAAGAAACAGTCAAAATAGAAGAAACAGCAAAACAGGGAGAGCACTCAATTAAGCAACTACTTTCCGTCATGAAACATCCAAGAGCACTTTTGTTTGCGTCAGCCCTTTCCATCTTTCAGGTATCATGGCTGCTAATCAATTTCTTTTATGTTGAAAAATTGGGAGAGTGCGGAATTTCACCAGAATGGATGTCTGCTGTTATTTTGGGCTACTCCGCAGTAGAGATGCTTGCAGAGCCGATCATCCGAAAACTTGGAACATCTTTTTCAAAAAGTTGGGCGCGTCGATTTGGCATTCTTTGTGGTGTGGGCTTTCTGGCATTCGGCTTTGTCTCAAAGCGTATCCTCATATTGCCTCTAATGCTTGTACTTCCGCTTCTCTTAAAGCTGCCAGAATATTTTGTCATGGAGCAGGAAAATGTGCTGGTAGATCTGCTTGGCGTGAAAGAACAGCGTGCAGCGGCGTTATCCGTTTTGAATATGGGCGTCAGCATCATCGAGATATTGGCACTATTTGCGTCGGCAGCGCTGACTGCGGCAGGAATTGGGTGGTGCTTTCTCGGAGTCGGAGTGCTTCTAATTGTTTGTATGTTATGCGTTTGTTGAACTTCCGGACTGCACAATTTTTTAGGTTGACAATCCTGAAAAGTCTGCTATACTGAAAAACAGAAAAAAGAAAGGCATGTAATACCCTGAAATAGGAAATGCATGTACGGTGAGGGAATGATTATTCGATAAGTTGATTTGGAGTAACAAAATGGTAAGACCGTAAAGGTCTTGTTTGTGTATGCCGAATCAGTTTATCGGGAATCATTCTCTCTATTTTTATGCCCAATGGCTTTCGGCAGTGCATATTTTAGAAGAAGATTCGCGAAAAATCAACGACTGTTTCGGTGTGCAAGAAAGGCACAGGTACAACGTATATGCTGCAAATAAAAAATTTAACACTGACACACAAAAAGGATTTGCGAGAAATTTTAAGTGACTTTTCCTGCGTATTCAATAATGGCGACAAAGCTGTAATCATTGGCGAGGAGGGAAATGGAAAATCAACTCTTCTAAAATGGCTGTATGATCCGTTAATGGTCGAGGAATACTGTGAGGCAGAGGGGGAGCGCCTTATATCAGGAGAAGTACTCGGGTATCTTGCGCAGGAATTGCCCAAAGAAGACCAGCAAAAAAGCGTCTATGAATTTTTTTCGGAACAAGAAAGTTTCTGGAATCAGACACCGAAGGAACTGAACCAGACTGCGGCAAAATTTCACATCGCTCCTGACTTTTTTTACAGGGAGCAGCAAATGAGCACGCTTTCTGGTGGAGAGAAGGTAAAGGCACAGCTGATGCGAATCCTTTTCGCAGAACCAACTGTCCTGTTGCTCGATGAGCCATCAAACGACATTGACATTGAGACATTAGAGACACTTGAAGAGCTGATTTTATCGTGGGACAAGATCGTCATCTATATTTCGCATGATGAAACCTTAATTGAACGCACGGCGAATAAGATTATTCATATCGAGCAGATTCGCCGCAAGACAAAGAGCCGCTTTTGCATCGCAAACACAAGCTACACAGAATATCTCAAAAATCGCAGCAGCCAGATGGAGAATCAGGCACGCCAGGCGGCAGATGAGCGCCGCCAGAAGCAAATCCGTGATGAGAAATTCCAAAGAATATATCAGAGCGTCGAACATGCACAAGCGGTAATTACGCGTCAAAATCCGTCCGGTGGACGTCTCCTAAAGAAAAAGATGCACGCTGTCAAGTCAATGGGACGCCGTTTTGAGCGGGAGGACGAGAACATGACCGCCATGCCAGAGGAGGAGACCGCGATCTACTTTGAGCTTGGAACGAAGGACTCGCAAATTCCGGCGGGAAAAACGGTACTTGACTATTCGCTTGATCAGCTGACCTCGCCGGATGGCGGCCGTGTGTTGGCAGAGCATATTTCGCTTCGCATTCGCGGCAGCGAGAAGATTTGCATCATTGGAAAGAATGGAGTCGGAAAAACAACACTTCTAAAAAAGATTGCAAAAGACCTTATGGAACGATCGGACATTCGTGCTGAATATATGCCGCAAAATTACGAAGATCAGCTTGACCTGTCGCTCACGCCAGTTGAATATTTAAACACAACTGGCGACAAGGAGGAGATGACGCGGATTCGCACGTATCTTGGCGCACTCAAATATACGGCAGATGAGATGGATCATCCTATCCGGGAATTGTCTGGTGGACAGAAGGCAAAGGTTCTTCTTTTAAAGATGAGTTTGTCAAATGCAAATGTCCTAATTCTTGATGAGCCGACAAGAAACTTTTCGCCATTGTCCGGTCCTGTCATCCGTCAGATGCTTGCCGCATTTCCAGGGGCGATCATCAGCATTTCCCATGACCGAAAATACATCATAGAGGTGTGCGAGAAGGTTTATCGCCTCGAAGCACACGGGTTAGTGGAAACAAACCTGTAAAGCGAAGGATAAACCCGGAAAAACAGTGCAAAATAAGGAAAAATAAGCAAAAAACAAAAAAGGTAGGCACTTCTGTGCTTGCCTTTTTTTTAACAATGTTGTATAATAAGCCAGTATCAACCTATAAAAACCGTAGGAAATAGGTTTGAATAGGTTTTAAAAGTTTATTGGTTCGCCATAATATTCATTATTATTATTTTGAGGAGGCACTGCGATGTCAGCACCATTATTACAGATAGAAGGATTATCAGTTCGCGTAGAGGATAAAGAGATTCTGCACGGAATTGATCTGCAGATTAAAAAAGGAGAAACCCATGTTTTGATGGGACCAAACGGAGCTGGAAAGTCTACACTTGGTTATGCACTTATGGGAAATCCTAAGTATCAGATTACTGGAGGAAAGATCCTGTTTGAGGGTAAGGATATTTCTGAAGAAACACCGGATAAGAGAGCAAAAGATGGAATGTTCTTATCTTTCCAGAATCCGATTGAGATTCCAGGTGTATCTTTAACAAACTTTATCCGCAGCGGCGTAGAACAGCGCACTGGAAAGAGAATCCGTTTCTTTGCATATAAGAAGGAGCTTGAGGAAATGATGAAGGTTCTTCAGATGGATCCGTCCTATGCAGAGAGAGATTTAAATGTAGGTTTTTCAGGTGGTGAGAAAAAGAAGGCTGAGATTTTACAGATGTTAATGTTAAAGCCATCTTTTGCAATTCTTGATGAGACAGACTCTGGTTTGGATGTTGATGCAGTAAGAACTGTATCAAGCGGTGTAGAAGAGTATCAAAAGAGCATTCACGGCGGTCTTTTAATTATCACACACAGCACAAGAATCTTAGAGTCTCTTCACGTAGATGCTACTCACGTTCTTGTAGATGGACGTATTGTGGCATCAGGAGATGGATCTTTAGTAGACGAGATCAACGAAAACGGTTTTGAGCGTTTTCTGTAATAGGATAGAAGGAGACGCAAAGCGATTATGAAAGAAAAGACTTATGTAGAAGATGTCGATAGAAGCATGTATGACTTTAGAAATGAAGACAAAGATGCTTATAAAGTAAAGGAAGGTTTGAATCCTGAAATTGTAGAGCAGATTTCAAGCGAGAAGCATGATCCAGAGTGGATGAAAGAATTTCGTATGAAATCTCTTGAGATTTTCAATAATAGTACGATGCCGGATGAATGGGGTCCATCCATTGAGGGACTTGATATGGATAACATTGTAACTTATGTTCGTCCAAACACTCATATGGCAGCAAAGTGGTCAGAAGTTCCGGAAGAGATTAAGGATACTTTTGAAAAGCTTGGTATCCCGAAGGCAGAGCGTGAGTCTCTGGCTGGTGTTGGTGCTCAGTACGACTCCGAGCTTGTTTATCACAATGTAAAGGAAGAGGTAGCAGCACAGGGAGTTATCTATACTGATATGGAGAGCGCATTAAATGGCGAGTATGCAGATATGGTACACAAGCACTTTATGAAGCTTGTTCCGCCGACTGATCATAAATTTGCCGCACTTCATGGTGCTGTATGGTCTGGCGGTTCCTTTGTCTATGTTCCAAAGGGTGTATCAGTTACTATTCCGTTACAGTCTTATTTCAGACTGAATGCACCAGGTGCAGGTCAGTTTGAGCATACACTTATCATCGTTGATGAGGGTGCATATCTGCACTTTATTGAGGGATGTTCTGCACCAAAGTACAACGTAGCTAACCTTCATGCAGGCTGCGTGGAGCTGTTTGTTGGAAAGAATGCGACACTTCGCTATTCCACTATCGAGAACTGGTCCAAGAACATGTACAACTTAAATACAAAGCGTGCAAAAGTTGAAGAAGGCGGAAAGATTGAGTGGGTATCTGGTTCATTTGGTTCTCATGTATCTTATTTGTACCCGATGAGCATCTTAAACGGTGAGGGTGCAAGCGCTGAATTTACAGGAATTACCTTTGCCGGAAAGGGTCAGAACCTGGATACTGGTACAAAGGTAGTTCACAATGCACCTAATACGTCCTCCTATGTAAATACAAAGTCTATTTCAAAGGATGGCGGTGTAAGTACCTTTAGAAGCAGTGTTGTTGTAAACAGCAAGGCAAAGCACAGCAAGTCAGCTGTCTCATGCCAGTCACTGATGCTTGATGATATTTCACGTTCTGATACAATTCCGGCTATGGATATCCGCACAAAGGATGCCAATATCGGTCATGAGGCAAGAATCGGACGAATCAGCGATGAGGCTGTATTCTATCTGATGTCAAGAGGTATTTCAGAGGAAGATGCAAGAGCGATGATCGTCAGCGGATTTGCAGATGAAGTATCAAAGGAACTGCCGCTTGAGTATGCAATGGAGATGAACAATCTGATTCGCCTAGAGATGAAGGGCAGCATCGGATGATGGAGAGAGGTGAACACGTTTTGGAGATGAAGATAAATAAATTGCCGGCCGGAACATGGAGATGGCTGCATATGAATGATGCTCGCATTGAGCAGGAAGCAGATCTGGCGTTATGTCAGGTTGCAATTCAATGTCCAGATGCAATTATGAAGACAGAAACATCAGAGGAACAGCTTAATCAGATTCGTACAGGTATGGGCGAAGATATGACAAAGCTGCTGCAGGAGTCTGGAACACAGGCAATCTGTTTTACAGCGGAGGAAGGTGTAAAGGAGGCAGCTCCAGTAACACTTTCATTTGGCTATCAGGATACTGACCGCAAGGGAAATAGAATTGATCTGTATTTGAAAGAAAACAGTGAGATGACAGTTGTAATGGATTACCACAGCAACGAGGGAACTGGTACTGCAGCAATTCAGACAAAGATTCACGCAGAGAAGAATGCAAAGTTAAAGCTGATTCAGATTGAACGTCTTGGAGAAGGCTTTGATTGCATGAATGATATCGGTGCCTACTGCGAAGATGGTGCAGGAGTTGAACTTGTACAGTTAGTTATCGGTGGAAAAAATGTCTATATGGGTGCAGAGACAACACTTGCCGGAAAAGAATCTGATTTTACAGCAGCAATAGGCTATCAGGTGACAGGTGAAAATTGTCTTGATATGAATTACAATGCCGTTCATGAAGGCAAGAAGACAACGAGCAGCATGACAGCAAATGGTGTGCTTCGCGACCATGCAAAGAAGCTGTTTCGCGGTACCATTGACTTTAAGAAGGGTGCAAAAGGCGCAAAGGGTGATGAGTTAGAGGATGTACTTCTTCTTGATGATGGTGTTCAGAACCAGACAATCCCGTTGATTCTTTGTGCAGAGGAGGATGTAGAAGGAAATCATGGTGCATCCATCGGAAGCCTTGACGATGAGCTGATTTTCTATCTGGAATCAAGAGGAATCAGTGAAGAGGCTGCATATGAGCTAATGGCAAAGGCAAGATTAAAGGCTGTCTGCAAGAAGATTCCAGTTGAAGGTCTTCGCGCAGAGCTTAATGAACTGTTAGATGGCGAGGAGCCGGTTGGAGAGGAGCAGTAAAATGACGACAGAAGAAAGAAAGGCAGAAGATGCACGCTTTCGCCAGGAATATCCACTGTTTGCACAGTATCCAGAGCTGATTTATCTTGATAACGCAGCGACCACGCAAAAGCCATCATGTGTCATTCAGGCAGAAGCAGCATTTTATGAAAAATATAATGCTAACCCATTTCGTGGTGTTTATGAGCTGGCCGAGTTTGCTACAGAGCATTATGAGGAGGCTAGAGCAGCTGTTGCAGAGCTTCTTCATGCAAATACAGATGAGATTGTTTTTACCAGAAATGCATCAGAGAGTCTGAATTTGATTGCATACAGTTTAGGAAATCTTGTGCTTCGTCCTGGCGATGAGGTTCTTGTCAGCATTATGGAACATCACAGCAATCTGCTTGTATGGCAGCAGGCAGCAAAGCGTACTGGTGCAACACTTCGTTATCTTGACTGCACACAGGATGGAAAGATTACCGCAGAGATGGTAGAGGCTGCTGTTACTGATAAAACAAAGATTTTCGCCGTGACTCAGATTTCAAATGTACTGGGATGGAAAAATGATATTAAATCATTTGCAGAGATCTGTCATAGAAAGGGCTGTCTGATTGTAGCAGATGGTGCACAGAGCGTTCCTCATATTGAGGTCGATGTCAAAGCACTTGATGTTGATTTTCTGGCATTTTCCGGTCATAAGATGATGGGACCAATGGGTATTGGTGCGCTGTACGGAAAGAAAGAACTGTTGGAATCAATGCCGCCATTTTTATTTGGCGGAGAGATGATTGATACTGTCACAAGAGAGGGTGCCGTGTATGCACCAGTTCCGCATAAGTTTGAGGCAGGTACTGTTAATGCAGCAGGTGCAGTTGGACTTATGGCAGCGATCCGCTACTTAAAAGAGATTGGATTTGATACTATTGAAAGACGTGAGGCAGAGTTAACGCAGTATGCAGTAAAGCGCCTTATGGCAATTCCTGGCGTGCACATTCTTGGTTCACAGGATCCAAGTGAGCATCACAGCATTGTGACATTCCTTGTTGACAATGTGCATCCGCATGATGTTGCATCTATTCTTGATATGGATCACATCGCAGTACGTGCAGGTCATCACTGTGCGCAGCCGCTTCTGCAGCATTTAAATACGTCAGCAACCACACGTGCAAGCTTTGCATTTTATAATACAATGGAAGAGGTTGATGCTTTAGCAGAGAGCCTCGCTCAGGTAAGAAGGAGGATGGGTTACGTTGACTAACAAAACCTTTTATAATGAAATTTTAATAGATCACAACATGCATCCGGGTCACAAGCATGATTTAGACGATGCAAACATGGTGATGGAAGGCTTAAATCCAACATGTGGTGATCATATTTGGCTGAAGCTCAAGGTTGAAGATGGCGTGATCGTAGATGGCTCCTTCGTAGGCGAGGGCTGTGCAGTTTCTCAGGCATCTGCTGATATGATGCTCGATCTGATTATCGGACAGAAGGTAGAGGATGCCGAGAAATTGGCAGATAACTTCTTAAAGATGATCAAGGGAACAGCTACAGAAGAAGAAATTGAAAGTCTTGAAGAAGCATCTGCGCTTGAGGATATCGCGCATATGCCGGCACGTGTAAAGTGTGCAGTGCTCGGATGGCATACCATGGAAGAGATGCTTAAATGTGATAAGTGCAGCGGACATGGGGAGTGCAGTCACTGCAACCCGGAAGGGTAATAAGAAAAGTTTTGCTTAAAGAGTCTTACTGGTTTCCTTAAATTGAGATCAGTAAGGCTTTTGTGATTTTAAAATAAAAAACTCCTCATGTTTAAAAAAAAAATACATTGCAGCTTGCGCCCTGCCTGTTTATAATAAAATCAGCAACTAATTGTACAAGGAAAAATAAAATGGAGGTACCAAAATGAATCAGGCAAACTTAGCTAAATTGTTTCATAATTACATTGAAAGCTACAATGTATTGACAGATGCGGAACACGATGAGCTTTATAAGTGGAGAGCGGTAAATCATTTTCAGAAGCATTGGAATCTTGAAGCCGATGAATTTGGTGAGATGTTTAAACAGGCTATGGAGCAGTCCTTTAATATTGTAAATAACAGTATTGTGCAGCCGGCAAACGGAATTGTTTTTCTGTGTAAGCAAGATAAGAAAACAGAAGAGGAAGTACGGGAAGAATTTAGAAAACTGCTCGCACCAGATGGTGGTGATATCAGAGCGAGACAGGATCGGATTGATACATTTGCTGCAGCAATTAATGAAAAGTTACAGAATGCTGCACCTGGCAAATGGAAGTATGATCAGGATAGAAGATCTGTTATTATGTATTTGAGTTTTATTTCTCCAGATGACAATTTCATGTTTAAATCAACTGAGGCAAGAGCCTTTGCAAATGGCTGTGAATTTGGGGAAGATATCGGAAGCGGTCAGACGTTTAGACTTGATGTGTATTATCGAATGTGCAGAGAACTGGCAGAAGAAATTAAGAAGAATGAGAAACTGTGTGCGCTTTTAGAGGATAAACTGCAAGCCGAAGCAAATGTCGATGAGAATGAAACAAACTCAATCACAGAGGTTGCTGGCCGCTACAATATCTATGCGTATGATATCATTTATTGCGCGCATGCCTATAATTTGTATGGCGATATTCCAGTTCGTAAAAAAACAAAATTAAGCAGCATCGAGCAGAAAAAGCAGGACAGACAAATTCGGATACAGGAACTAGCATCACAGCGTGATGAGGCAAAGGAACAGATTGAGCAGGTGGACGCTCAGTTAAAAGAAAATTCACTGCCAGATCTTACTGGCATGACCGTAAAAAACATTCGCTATGGGGCAGGAACAGTAGCAGAGCAAAGTGGCAAATATCTCACCGTGGAATTTTCAGCCGGTACAAAGAAGTTTGTGCTTCCAGATGCAGTGGCAAAAGGCTTTTTAAAGATCGAAGATGCGGATACCATGGGAAGTTTTGAAAAAATTGGCTTGCTTACGGAAAGAAAAGAAAAATATACGAGAGAAATTGAAATGCTGACGACAGAGATCACGAGATTAAGTCAGATAAAGTGAAAAATAAACCAATAAAGAGTCAGTATTTTAATATAGAAAATCTACTAAGAACATAAAATAAAAAAAACAGGAGGAAAAGATGTAGAATGGAGAATTTTAAAGAAAAAATGCAGAAGTCTGGTATGGACACCTGCAACCGATGGGGAATTTATGAGGTAGCACTTGATGGCCCAAAGGAGGGCAATCCGTTTACCGAGCAGCGTGTGACGGGAACATTTCACAGCATAAATGAGACCGTATCATGTGATGGATTTTATGATGGAGATGGCATTTACCGTATTCGTTTTATGCCATCCTTTGAGGGAGAGTATACCTATCAGATTCAGACCACATTTGGCAAAGAATATGAAGGCCATTTTACAGTTATAAAGCCAAAGGAGAACGCTCATGGGCCAGTGCGCGTTGCAAATACTTATCATATGGCTTACGAGGATGGCACGCCATATTATTCAATTGGAACAACCTGTTATGTGTGGGAGCTACAGAGCGATGAATTAATTGAGCAAACATTTGATACACTCAAAAACAGTGCATTTAATAAGATCCGTTTCTGTATTTTTCCGAAACACTATGATTATAACCTGCGTGAGCCGCGCTCCTACCCATATGAGGGTACCCCTATGGATTCGAGTGTGCTGACACCGGAAAATTTCTGGGATTATACCGGAAAGACCGAGGGCAATCACTGGGATTTCACACGCTTTAATCCAAAGCATTTTCAACATATTGAAAATTGTATTCGTCGTCTTGGTGAGCTTGGAATAGAGGCAGACCTGATTATGATGCATCCGTATGACCGCTGGGGCTTTTCACAGATGACAAAAGAGCAGGACGATCTTTACTGGAACTATGCAGTTGCTCGCTTTAGTGCTTTTGCAAATGTATGGTGGTCACTGGCAAATGAGTATGATCTGATGCCACATAAAGCAATTCAGGATTGGGAGCGATATGCATCAATTCTGTGTGAAAAGGATCCATATCATCATATGCGTTCTATACATAACTGTGTGTCATTGTACGATTTTTCAAGACCATGGATTACACATTGCAGCGTACAGCGCACTGATTTATATAAGAGTTCTGAAATTACAAATGAACTCCGTGAGCGTTATCATAAGCCTGTTGTGCTTGACGAAATTGCTTATGAGGGTGATATACAGCATGGATGGGGAAATCTGACAGGAGAAGAGATGCTTCGCCGATTCTGGGAAGCAGCATGCAGGGGCGGCTATCCAGGTCACGGAGAGACCTATTTAAATAAGGAAAATATTTTGTGGTGGTCACATGGCGGTATTCTTCATGGCGAGAGTCACAAGCGATTTGGCTTTTTATTAGATCGTTTAAAGGAAACACCAGGTCTTGGTCTGATGCCATATTCGCGCACGTGGGATGAGGTGTGTGCTGTGCCGCAGGAGATTACGCCTGGAGAGGCCGAGTGTGGCTGCAAGGAATATTATTTGATTTATTACAGCTTTATGCGTCCAACCTTCCGTGAGTTTCATTTCGACGATAAGTCAAGCTGGCATGTGCGCGTGCTCGATACTTGGAACATGACAATCGAAGATCGCGGCAGATTCCAAGGTAAATTCAAGGTAACACTTCAAGCAAAGCCGTATATGGCCGTGCAGATCTGGAGAGAGGGAGCGGAGGTACACCTTAAATAATAGATAGAAAACCTTTCGGCAGCGATAAGGTGCGCAATTTGCATCTTACCGCTGCCTTTGCGCATCTTGCCGTGAATTGCTTGTCGTATATTCCTAATTTCGCTATCCTTATATTAGTGAATGATATTCATGAGATATCAGTACTCAGGCGACGCCGTAACCAAAGCAGACTTTTGAAAAACTTGGCAGAGGTTTCGACGATTGTGCTTTACTGAGGCAATCGTCTGCTTCGAAGCCGGATTCCTCGTTCGAAGCCTTTCGTAACTTAGATAGCCCGTGAACATATAAGGGAGGAACGCATATGCAATCAGAGATCACCATAAAAAATCTAAAAAAGTACTTCGCTGAAATCAAAGCCGTCGATGACATCAGTTTTACCGTGCAAAAAGGGGAATTGTTTGGTTTTCTCGGTGTAAATGGAGCTGGAAAATCAACAACGATTCGCATGATGTGCACGCTGTTTTCTCCGACAGATGGAGAGATTTGGATTGGAGGACAGCAGGTTGGAGTACATGATGAAGAGATTCGTCAGAAAATAGGTGTGGTTTGGCAGGAGAATGTGTTAGACGATCGACTGACGGTTAAGGAAAATTTGCAGGTACGCGCAGCAATGTATCAGACAAAGCGTGCATGGCAAAAGGAACGCATTCAGACAGTTTGCGAAAAGCTTCATTTGGAGGATATCTACACGAGGCGTTATGCAAAACTTTCCGGTGGACAAAAGAGGCGATGTGAGATTGCGGCAGCACTGCTAAACGATCCAGAGGTTTTGTTCTTGGATGAGCCAACAACTGGTCTTGATCCGGCTACGAGAAAGCAAGTTTGGAACAGCGTAGAATCACTTCAGTGCGAGGATCAGGTGACGGTTTTTCTGACAACCCATTACATGGAAGAGGCAGCAGCGGCAGGTCATATCGCCATTATCGACAAAGGAAAACTTTGTGAGTTTGGAACACCACAGGAATTAAAAATGCGCTACGCAAAGGATACACTGACGTTGTATTATAAACAAGAGAAACACACACTTACTTCTGATAATGAAAAAATATATGATACAATACCGATAACAGCAAAATCAGAGATCCGTGTATTAGAAAACAGCATGGAAGCAATCCCAATTTTAAATCAGTTATCAGATCAGCTTGAAGGCTTTGAGTTGCAGCAGGGTACCATGGATGACGTGTTTCTGGCAGTTACTGGAAAGAGCTTGAAAGGAGGCAACATATGAGAGAGATCAAAGCAATGACAAAGAGAAATCTGTTAATTTATTTTCGAAACAAAAGTGCTGTCTTTTTTTCGATATTATCAGCACTGATTTTGCTTGCCATTATGGTTGTCTTTCTTGGAGAGTCGTCATCAGAGGGTTTGCTTGACGCATTGAACCAATATGGAACTGGCACAGCAGAGGAAAATGCAAAAAATGCCTCGTGGCTGGTTCAATTGTGGATCATGGGTGGTATTCTGGGTATTAACAGCGTAACAGTATCGCTAACTGCGATTGGTGCAATGGTAGAGGATGAAGAAAGAGGACGGTTACGTTCATTTTATGTGACACCAGCAAGTCGTTTTTATCTGTCACTGGGTTATATTTTGTCAGCTTGGGTTAGTGGTATGGTGATTTGCCTTACGACATTGGCAGTGGGAGAAGGGTTCTTTGCATTAAAAGGACATCCAGTACTTGGAATTGTTGATCTGGTATCACTTGTTGGTGTGATTGCATTAAATACGTTTGTATTTTCAGCAATTGGCTATTTGGCAGCATTGTTTATACGCACAGGAAGTGCATGGAGTGGTATGTTGACTGTGGCTGGTACACTTGTAGGTTTCTTGGGTGGTACTTACATTCCAGTGGCGTCCATGTCTGAATGGCTTCAAAATGTGGTAAAACTTCTTCCAGTGATTCATGGAACTGCTCTGATGCGAAGATTTTGTATGCAAAGTGCATCTAAAACAGTTTTTGCAGGAATGTCAGATACCGTACAGACTGTATTTTTCGAACAGATGGGTGTCACACTAAAAAATGGCGCACAGACAATCAGTATATTGGGACAGATTTTACTATTGATTGCTTGGGCAGTGGTTGTCATCGCAATTGCAGCTGCAATCGCAAAAAGAAGAAAATTAAAAGATCGCTAAAGGTCTGAGAGAGGGGAATTTATGAAAGTAACAATACAGGAGTGTTTGGCAGAGGAGGAAGAGGAAGTCATCATCCGATGCCGTGGAATAGATGAAAGAATCAGTCGACTTCTTAAGGCACTCCAATCCGATCAGGAAAAATTGACGGTATTTGACGGAGAAAAAATGCATCAAGTACAGCTTCGCGATATCTGCTATTTTGAGGCAGTTGACAATCGTGTGTTTGCCTATCTGGATACAAAAGTGTTTGAAATTCATTCAAAGTTGTATGAGTTAGAGCAGCAGTATGGAAATGCAGATTTTTTCAGAGTCTCAAAATCAGTCATCGTAAATTTATCAAAGGTCGATCATTTTAGTCCAATGTTTCAAGGACGCATGGATGCCTGCATGACAAACAAAGAGCATGTCGTAATATCCAGACAATACGTTTCACTTTTAAAGGTTCGATTAGGACTAAAAAATTAGAAGGGAGAAGGAACATGACAAAATTCGAGTTCGTTTTGAATAAATTTTATGAAATTACAGCGTGGTCGCTGTTTGCGGCGGTTGCTATGACAGTATTAAACGGAGACTATGACACGGTTCCAGCCTCTCTTTTGTGGCAGATTCCATTATTGTCATTTTTAGGAGCACTTTCTTCTCTGATTTATCCTTGGGATCGCAGCATGACAAGAAAAGAGTTTGTGATTCGCATTGCCATTCACTATCTGATTATGAATGGGATTGTGCTTGGTGGTGGCAGCTTGTTTGGCTGGTTTGATATTCATGAGCCACTGCAGGTTGCTATGATGGCATTATCCGTTGCCATTATCTTTTTCATTATTTCCCTGTATTCGTGGACGAAGGGAAATCGAGAGGCACAAAAGCTTAACCAGCGTTTGAAAAAGCGTAATGACAACGAATCATGATAAATCGAAAAAATATAGTAAATCACATAATTAGACTAGCAGTTAAGTCAATCACAAATGAAATTAACTTTTATTGTGTGATTGATTCTGACTTTTAACTTCAATGTGGTGCTGCTTTCTAAACTCATAAATGGTGGCAAGTCCGGCATCTGATACAGGACGAATCCACTTTCCAGAGTAGAGATGACACTGCATGATAATGTAGCGGATCGGCTCATCAATATAGCAGAACGCAAACACGAGAAGAAATGGTGCATGAAAATAAAAATTAGAAAGATATACAAACGGAAGCACCATAAGATACATGAATGTAATCTCCATAATGGAACCAAAAGCGGCATCTCCGGCAGAACGGTAGGTGTCGTTTTGTGCCCAGTTTCCCATACGGATGATGGCAGCAATGCTGTAAATGATAAGCATGCCAGTACCAATTTTATATGATTTTCCTGAAAGTCCAAGCGTATGAAGAAGTGGATTGTGAACGAGCAAAAGTGTTAGACAGGCAATGCTTATAATGGCGCTGCACAGATAAACCAGACGTTTAGCGCGCTCAAAGGCAAGCTCGTGATTGCCGGCACCAACTTCTTTTCCAACGAGAATTGAGGCTGCATTGGAGAAACCACTGAAGAATGCAATGACGAGACCTTCCATAGTACGAAAGACAGCGATGGCAGCGATTGCCTGTTCACTTTGACGTCCCAGAACAACGTTAATCATCATATTTCCAACACCAATCAGAACTTCGTTGCAGATGATTGGGAAGCACTTGATCAGGTAATTTTGCAGAGATTCCTTTGTCCAGCGAAAATGTTTGGAGAATTCCAAGACAAATGGAATCCTTTGATGAAGGATAAATCCAATCAAAATTAAAAGATTCACAACACCGGCAAGAACAGTTCCGACAGCAGCACCAGCGGCACCCATTTCTGGAAGTCCAAATTTTCCAAAAATGAAAAGATAGTTAAAAAAGCAATTGGCGATAACAGAGGCGATGCCGCCATAAAGCGGAATTTTCACGCGTTCGATGGAACGAAGCAGTGCACTCATTGCCATTGACAAAACCTGGAGCGGGTACGCAAAGCCAACAATCCTAAGGTAAGAAATACCAATCGCCTGAATTTCTGGCTTGTCGGTGTAGACTCCCATGATAAAAGAAGGTACTCCGATTGCAAGACCTGCAAAAACAAGAGCAACGGTCATCATAAAAAGAAGCGTCATTCCATAAGAGCGAGTAATTCCATCATGATCCTTTGCTCCCCAGTATTGAGCGAAAAACAGCATGCCTCCGCCAATAAAACCCCAGTATCCAGAGAACATCAAACTGGAAAATTGAGCACATAATCCGACAGCACCGACCGCTTTTTCTCCGATAGAAGCCAGCATAATGGTGTCAACCATACTGCCTGTGGTGGTGAGCAGATTCTGGAGGGCTACTGGTATCGCAATAATTGCAATGTGCTTTAGAAAGTACCCCCAGTCAAATTTTTTCTGCTTCATAAGAAAAACCTCCCCAAAAACAATAATAAAATGCAGAAGCAGCGCTAGTATATCATGGTTTAATATGTTTTTCCATGTAGGATTTTACTTAAATGATATACTTTTTGGAAGAATATGGTCTTGCCATTTTTGTCGTGCTGTACTATAATGACGACAAAAGAAAAGACAGGCAGGTGATGTATTGAAATATAAAAAAGGAAAATTGTGGAAGATTCCAACGCTTGTCGTATGTGCTGTTTTATTTGGACTATTGGCGGCTGATATCAGTGGATCATATGTGACTGCACCGATTGATGTTGCAGCGTATCATATTTTAAGGTCATTTGAGAGCAGCGCAGCGACAGGATTTTTCAAAATAATGACTAACATGGTTCATCCAGTAGTACTTTTAGTAATAAGTCTTTCGATGATTCATATTTTAAAGCAGCGTAAATATTTTATAGCTTTGCTTGGAAATTTGATTTTGACAGTCCTTTTGAATGTAGCAATCAAGGGTAGTTTTATGAGAATACGTCCGCCGCAGGAGATGCATCTTGTTATGGAGAGTGGTTATAGCTTTCCGAGTGGACATGCCATGGTGGCAGCGTCATTTTATGGATTTCTTGCATATATGCTTAAGCAGGCAGACTTGAAAAAAAGTCAAAGATATGCGCTTACAGTGCTTAATGCGCTGATTGTATTTTTAGTTGGCTGCAGCCGAATTTATCTTGGCGTGCATTATGCAACTGACGTTATTGGTGGATTTTGCGTTTCAGTAATGTATTTGATTTTATATACTGAGGTTATTAGTCATTACTTTGCAGCAGAGGCATTAGATGCGGCACATCATCATTTAGATGTAAAGCAAGAGCTTGTTTTAAGTTTTGCCTATGCATTTCGAGGTATATTTGACGGCATCAAAAATGAACGAAATATGATGATACATTATTCAGTAGTTGTATTAGTTGTAGTTTTTGGTGTCACATTAAAACTGACAGTGACCGAATGGGGCATTTGCCTTATATTATGTGGAATGGTCATTGCACTTGAGCAGGTCAATACTGCAATAGAAGCAGTAGTTGATCTGGTGACAGAGGAACACAAAGAGCTGGCACGTTTAGCGAAAGACACAGCGGCAGGTGCTGTGCTTGTAGCAGCCATCACGGCAGCCATTGTAGGCGGATTAATTTTCTTCCCTAAATTGGCACAGCTTTTTGGATTATAAATTTAACACAAGCAGAAAGGCAGGTAACAGTATGGATTTTAAGGTAACAGATCTTGTAAAGAATGTAGTTTTGGCAGGTATTGGTGCAGCAGCAGTGACAACCGAGAAGGCAAAGGATGTTGCGGATGAACTCGTAAAAAAAGGAAGCCTGACCGTAGAGCAGGGAAAGGTGTTAAACGAGGAACTTAAACACAACATTAAAGAAACCTTGGATAATAAGAAAAAAAAGGATGCTTCTGTTGAGGAACTGCTGTCAGCGATGACACCAGATCAGATTGATGCTTTAAAGGAGCTGTTAAATAAGGCAGCTAAGCCACAGGATGAAGAACAAAAGGCAGAGCAAAAAGAGAATACACAGGATGAGTGAGAGAGAAGACAGATCGAGACTTTCTGAAATCATGCAGGTACTGCGGCGTTATCGCATTACAAAAGGGATAACGCCGGTAAAAGTACGTGAGATATTAGAAGAACTAGGACCAACTTATGTAAAGCTGGGACAAATTCTTTCAATACGAACAGATTTAATTTCATCTGAGTATTGCAAAGAGCTGCAGAAGCTGCGCTCTCAGGTCAGCCCAATGCCATATGATGAGGTTAGGGCTGTACTTTACGAAGCATACAAAAAAGACCCGGAGGATGTTTTTGCATCAATTGTAAAGACTCCAATCGGGTCTGCTTCGATTGCGCAGGTTCATGAAGCCTTTCTTAAAAGTGGTGAGCATGTGGTTCTCAAGGTTCAAAGGCGCGGCATTTATGGCACAATGGAAAGAGATGTTGCCATGATGCAGCGTATGCTTCGTTTTGTGCCGCCTGCCCTGAAAGGTTTTGTTGATTTAGAGCGAGTGATAAGTGAGTTTTGGTCAGCAGCTAAAGAGGAAATGGATTTTCTTCTTGAAGCTGCAAATATGAAAACATTTTCAAAAAACAATGAGAATGTCGTTTTTGTTGCGTCTCCTAAGCTGTACAGTGAGCTGACAACAGCACAGGTTCTTGTCATGGAGTATATTGATGGCTACAGCGTTTCAGATACGCATACACTAGAACAGGAAGGCTATGACCTAGTTGAAATAGGAGAAAAGCTTGCTGACAATTATGTGCGTCAGATTATGCAGGATGGATTTTTCCATGCTGATCCACATCCGGGAAATCTTAGGATTCGCGGTGGAAAAATTGTCTGGCTTGATATGGGAATGATGGGGCGCCTCACGCCAAGAGACAAAAGTCTGATAGCAAAGGCAGTAAAAGCAATCGCAAGAGGAAATAATTCTGAGTTAGTGGATGTGATACTGGCGCTTGGCATTTTTCATGGAAAACCAAATCGAATCCGCTTGTATACAGATATTGAAGGTCTTATGACGCGTTACGGCACGCTGGATATCGGCAGTATTGACATTGCTGCACTTTTAACAGAATTAATAGAGATAATGAGTGCCAATGAGCTTGCAATGCCGGCGCAGCTGACACTTCTCGCAAGAGGAATGACGACAATTGAGGGTGTAATTGCAGATTTAAGCCCTCAGGTCAATATCGTGGAGGTAGCGTCGGGACGTATTTCGGCATCATTTTGGGAAAATGTAAATTGGAAGGAAGAACTCAAAAATGAGGGAAGCCAGCTGTATCGCTCCATTAACAGGGCAATGGACATTCCAGTACTAATGGCAGATCTTTTACAGAGCTATCGAAATAATGAGACGAGAATAAAGCTTGATCTTCATGCGACAGAGGATTTGTCACAGATGCTTGAAAAGCTTGTCTCAAAGATGGTTATGGGACTTGTTATAGCAGCACTTCTTCTGGCATCAAGTATTTTATGTACCACACAAATGCAGCCGCACCTGTTTGGAATACCAGCGCTTGGTTTTCTCGGCTACATCATGGCGCTTGGCCTTGCAGGTTATCTAGTGTGGGAGCATTTTAAAAACAAAAATAAATAGCATGCATTAGGCGTGTGATGGCAAAGGCAGGTTTAGGATGATACCATTTGCGATTTTATCAGGCAAAATAAAGACAAAGACAGATGAAAAAGAGATTCGCATTTTGGAGCTGTCACCTGATTATTTTACCTTTCGTCTGTTAAAAGAACAGGCACAAAAATATGTACAGCAATTATCAGATGCAGGACAGCAAGGCAACATAGTGCTGTCCTTTTTTCAGTTTCAGAAAAGAAGCTATCATGAAGTGATACTAAATTGTACACGGGACGTTGTAAAAATTGAATTGATGCCGCAAAAACAGATGGAGGGGCTTGTCTGCGAGATTCGTGTTGATGTAAAAAACGAAGAATACCGTATATATACGGAACGCTTTAATAAGGAGTATCTGAATTATATATATTTAAAGCTGGATGAGACAGAGGCAGATATGTCAAAGGCATTAGTTGGCTATCCGTCAGAAAAGGAACAAACTTATTCAGATACACTAAAGAAACAGCGAGCAGCATGGACACAAGTACCTAATGAAGCAAAGAAGTCACTGGCAGAGCGAGTAGATGGCATTGAGCTAGATAACCCGGCCTGGTATCAGGCATATCTGTCAAAGCCTCTTAAGGATTTTATTTCTCTTTATTGGGAAAGCAGTGGATGGATTGATATAGATTTATGTAAGATTGCATGGCGTGTACCAAAATATTTTTATATTGGAAATGCATATTGTTTTCATCTGTTTCCTAAAAAGACACAGTTAGAGGCTATGCTTGAAAAGACGTGGAGTGATCATATTTTCCCTGTTTGTGTGTTTGCACCTGTTGAAGAAAAAGATCTAATAAAAATAGAAGAAATATTAAAGCTTCTTTCAGATTGGTGTCAAAATAAATGTGTAAAAACTGAGCTTGTAATAAATGATTGGGGAATGGCAGGTCTGATCAGAAAAAAATATCCGAATCAGTTTTTGCTGACGCTTGGCTGCCTTTTGTCAAAACAAAGACGTGACACAAGAATGAACTATGTTAATAGAAATGACAATGAGTTTAGTAAAGAAAAAAGTCAGGTAGATGCTCCATTTTACAGACAGTATCTTGCCAAGCATTTTAATATAACGCGTGTGTCATTTCAAAACAGCGGCATTGATCAATCATTTTTTACGCCAGACAGTATGATTGGCATGACACTTCATTTTCCATATTTTCAAATGAATACTTCTGGATGGTGTCCGCTTTTGGCAATGCTTTACAGAGGCAGCAGAGGAAGGCAGAAAGCAGTTGATGATTGCCATTGTGAATGTATGACATATGCATTTGAGTATCCTGATTTTCTTTGCATGACAGGGCGGTATAACAGTATTTTTGGATATAATGATTTGATTAGAATAGAAAAAGAAGGAGTTCGTCTTGTGGCTGGATTTTTAAATACACCATTAAAAAACGATTCGGCAAAGGGGACAAAGCTATGAAAATTACGGCAGGATTAGGCTCTGTTGATGATTATCTTCCTTATGTGGAAGCAGGGGCAGATGAATTTTTTTGCGGCTATGTGCCATATGAATGGATGCAAAACGGAGGATTGACATATCCGCTAAATCGCAGAGAGGTGCTTTATTATAACGTGCAGATCGGGTCTGAAAGTGAAATGGAGATCTTAGCAGCACTTGTCAGAAGAAAGAAAAAAATAGTCACAGTAGCGTTAAATGGATTATTTTATGCACCTCATCAATATCCGATGATAGAAGCACTTATTAAGCGTTTGTTTTATATGGGTTTTTCATCATTTATTGTTGGAGATATGGCGCTGCTTGTATTTTTAAAAAAGAATCTGACAGTTCCGGCAGAAATTCATGTAAGTGGTGAAATGTCGGAATCAAATCATATAATGATTGATGAGATGAGGAGTCTTGGGGCAAAGCGGATTATTTTTCATCGTAAGGTAACACCGCAGGAGATGAAAAGCTGTATTGATTATCAAAAAATGCAGTATCCAAAACAGCTGCTCGAGTATGAGGCTTTTGCATTAAATGAGCTTTGTCATTTTACAGGTGCATTTTGCAGCAGTCTTCATTGTGATGAATTAGCACCTGCCTGCCGTCTACCTTATAGACTTGTAAGAACAGAACAAGCAGATATTTTGAATTATAAGAGACAGCCAGATCAGGCATATCTGGAAAATGCAGGAGAGAATTTTGTGCTTGGACAAAGCGGATGTGGTCTGTGTGCACTTTGGCAGCTGCGAGATGCAGGCATTACTCATATTAAGCTTGTAAGCCGGGGAAATTATACGGCGGATACCATAGAAGATAT
This sequence comes from Anthropogastromicrobium sp., assembly GCF_037349415.1. Lineage (NCBI taxonomy): Bacteria > Bacillati > Bacillota > Clostridia > Lachnospirales > Lachnospiraceae > Anthropogastromicrobium > Anthropogastromicrobium sp. The sequence goes on along the minus strand of NZ_JAXWCK010000031.1, from coordinate 24,308 downwards.
CCGCCAATTAAAAAATGCTCTTAATATTTTAGAACAATCAGCCTGCGAAAAAGACTATAAAAAACAAATGAAAAGCAGGCTGTTTGCAAATGACTGCAGCCATAATTGTTACTATATTACAGAAAATTGACTAGCTGCTGATATGTTGTAATTTAAGATGCAGACAATATATTAGAGTGACCATTGTGTGCGAAGCCATGCATCTGCAAGACAAGGCCAAATGGAAACTTCTGCGTTAGGCTCACGTGAACAAGGATTACCAGGCATATGGTTTGGAAATTCTCTTTCTAAATCTGCTAGCTTTTCTTTGGATACGCCAACATTGGCAGTACCAGATTTGATCGCATCAATAGTATATTTGAATGGATCTAGTGTATACAGTTCACCGAAGATTCCCTGTGCCCAGGAAGCTGTTGCCAAAGAAAGTCCATGAGGACCCTGTGAGAAAACATGATGAGCAAAGGAAACACCATTTTTCTTGCAGGCATCAGCAAAAAGATAACTGTTTTCAACAGGAACTACTTCATCAGTTACAGTCTGCCACAGAAAGCTAGGAGGTGTCTGTGAAGTTACCTGTGTCTCAAGAGACATATATTTTAATTCATCTGCTGTTGGGTTAGCACCAAGCAGATTTTGCATGGAGCCTTCATGTGTATAAGGACCAGAGGTAATAACAGGGTAACATAGAAGCATTGCATCTGGTCTTGCACTGATATTACTATAGAGCGGATTTTTTTCTTCAATATCATTATAATGTACGCCCTCGCTGGCAGTCAGATGGCCGCCGGCAGAAAAGCCACATGTTGCAATGCAGTCTGGCTTGATGCTGTATTCATTGCTGCGGCTTCTGACAATGCGAACAGCACGTGCAAGATCACGCATTGGCTGATCCTTAAGAGGAATCGTTCCAAGCAGATTTGTCGTGTAGGTGAGAACAAAAGTCTGATAACCCTTATGGTAGAAATCAAGAGCGACAATGCCTGCCTCTGTTGGTGATGCAATATAGTAGGCGCCTCCTGGAACAACGAGCACACAAGGACGCTCTTTATTGTCTTCATGAAGATAGCCAGTCAGAAACGGAACAAATCCGTAGCCCTGAGGCCAGGTGTATTCACCATCTTCCCAGATTGAAAAACGAATTGTTTTCATAAAAAAATACCATGCCTTTCCGTATAAATTGCAGCAAAGCTGCTTTTCTTTTTTTATAGCACGATTAAGACTGAATGGCAAGCAGAAAGTTAAGTGTAGACATTTTAAAATGGATATGGTAGCATTATTATGAAGAGTTCGGGAGTGCAAAGTACGTAGCAATCTGGTATTATACATCATAATGATGGAAAGAAGGAGGAAAACCATATGAGAGTATTAATTTTATCGTGCGGTACAGGCGGAGGACATAATGCAGCAGCAAGTGCGATGAAAGAAGCGTTAGAGGCGTGTGGTCACAGTGCAGATGTATTGAATCCATATACATTAAAAACTAATAAGCTAGCCAAAATTATCGACGTTGTCTATGTACGGCTGGTGCAGATATCTCCGACATTATTTGGCTGTGTTTATAAAATTGGTGATGCCTACCGCAGACTGCCATGGCGTTCACCAGTCTATTTTGTAAATGCACAGATGGTTCCTGTTATGGATAAGTATTTAAAGGAAAATAAATATGACGCGATTTTAATGCCGCATCTGTTTCCGGCGGAGATGGTAACGCAGATGAAGGCAAAAGGGATCAATCTTCCGCCAACGATTTTTGTCGCGACTGACTATGTGTGTACTCCATTTACGGAAGAAACTAATTGTGATGCGTATGTAATTCCATCAAGACATGTAAGGTATGATTTTTTAAGAAGAGGAATACCAGAAGAAAAGATAAAATCACTTGGCATTCCTGTTCGAAAGGAGTTTGCTAAAAAGGTTTCAAAAGAGGAAGCCAGAAAAGAGCTTGGATTAGAGGAGGATACATTTTATCTGCTTGTAAGTGCAGGCAGCATGGGAGCGGGCGGAATTGTGAAAACAATTAAGCTTTTGTATCGTTGGTGCAAAAAGCAAAATAAGAAGCTTGAGAAAAAACGTAAGAACGAGAATGAAAATCAGCGTCAGACAAAGTTAATTATTATATGCGGAAATAATAAGGTACTGTATGAGACACTGCAAAAAATTGTTGGCGATGATGATTGTGTTATATTGACTGGATTTACAAAGCAGATGGCACTTTATCTGAAGGCAAGTGATGTGTGTATTACAAAGCCTGGTGGTCTTTCAAGTACAGAGGCTGCAGTTGCCAATATACCATTTATACATGCAATGGCAATTCCAGGCTGTGAAACAAGAAATCTTGAATTTTTTGAATCATGCGGCATGAGCATAGGTGTGAAAAAAACAAAGGGTCAGCTGATTCGTGCAGTGAATAGAATCCAGGGCAAGGAGCTTTGTGAGACAATGAAGCTGGCACAGAGAAAATTTGTGCGTCCAGACAGTGGCATGGCGATCTGCCGTCTGACAGAAAAAATGGTACGGGACAGACAAAATGTAAATTTATAGTAACTACGATTTGACATGATTATGAACAGTTGCAATTCAGTTACAATTTACAAATTACAAAAAAACCGGCGAGCCTTAGTGGCCAGCCGGTTTCTTGTTTAATAGATCGTGTTCCCAGGTCAGATCCGCATGAGCGAGTCTGTAGAAAAGAATTAAAAGAGGAACAAGAGCGATCCAGATTGATTTTTCATTCATAAATTTACAGAAGACTGAAAGTAAGAAAGCACCAACACAGAAGCAGACAATCATGCCAAGATGTTCCATACCACGATGAAAACCTTTCTGATCATGCTTTCTAAATAGCTTTGCAACGCCAATTCCAACCTGACGAATATGGTTGGTGCAGAAGGTTGTTGCCATCGGAATACCCTCAGCTTGACGGAATGTATTATACTGCATTGAGGCAATAAAGTTAACAGCGACCTGAACAACAGGATCTGGTACTGTTGTTGGAATAAATCCAATAATAAAAAGAATAAGTGCTTCAAATCCAACAAGCCAAGTGTCCCAGCGAAACAGGCCGTAGTGCTTTATTGGTGTAGGGAGAATCTCAGAGGCAATCGCACCAAGAACATAAGCAGATATTGGAATAAAATAGAAAAGTGCGTGCTTAAAGTTGCCCTCTCCAAGTGAAATTCCCAGCATCAAAAAGTTTGCCGTCTGTGCATTACAGAAAACACCGCCGCGTACAACATATGTGTAAGCCCCCATAATACCGGAAGTCAGCATTAAAAGATAGAAAACACTTACATGTTCGCATGTAAGATAACCAGAAGAATCATGTCTCAATTTCAGAGTCATTGCAGAACATCTCCTTAATGAAATAGTAGTGTAAAGATATATAATACACTACATATTATTATAAAGCAAAAAGTGATTTTGGACTATGCGCGAAAAGGACAAAAAAACAATGAAAAATACATCGCAAGTTGTCAGTTTCGGGGAAAAAATAAAAAAGTTCAAGATACTGAACTTCAAAAATAAAACTTGAACTTTTACGGCTGCCGTGCTATAGTGTGCATGTAGGAAATTGAACTAAGATAATAAGGAGTGGATATGGCAGCATTTGCAGAGCGATTGAAAGAGGCTATGGAATTAAAGGGGCTAAAACAGGCAGATGTTATTCGTCTGGCACAGCCATTTGGAGAGCCGGTCGGCATTCGGATCGGCAAGAGCCATATGAGTCAATATGTAAGTGGCAAGACAGAGCCAAGGCGTGATATTTTAAAGGTTTTGGCACAGGCGCTTGAGGTAGATTATCTGTGGCTTGAAGGCGAAGATGTGGCAATGACAGCAGACAGTCAGCCAGCAAAAGAGCAGCAGATTAAAAATTCATGGAGTATAGGAGAAGACGGTATGAGAACATTTAATAAATCATCAAAGCTGGACAATGTATTGTATGATGTGAGAGGACCGGTTGTAGAGGAAGCAAAGAGAATGGAAGATGCAGGTATGCATGTTCTGAAATTAAACATCGGAAATCCGGCACCGTTTGGCTTTCGTACACCAGAAGAGGTTATCTTTGATATGCGCCAGCAGCTTACTGAGTGTGAGGGATACTCTGATTCTAAGGGCTTATTCTCAGCAAGAAAGGCAATCATGCAGTATGCACAGTTAAAGAATCTTCCGAATGTTACGATCAATGACATCTATACAGGAAATGGCGTCAGTGAGCTTATCAATCTGTCTATGCAGGCACTTCTTGATGAGGGAGATGAGATTTTAATTCCGTCACCTGATTATCCGCTGTGGACAGCAACAGCTACACTTGCCGGTGGAAAGGTTGTTCACTATATTTGTGATGAACAGGCAGAATGGTATCCTGATATGGATGATATTAAAAAGAAGATAACAGACCGTACAAAGGCCATTGTTTTAATTAATCCAAACAATCCGACTGGTGCATTATATCCAAAGGAAGTATTAATGGAGATTGTAAAAATTGCAAGAGAGCATCAGTTAATCATTTTCTCAGATGAGATTTATGATCGTCTTGTTATGGATGGAGAAGAGCATATCTCAATTGCATCGCTGGCACCAGATCTGTTTTGCGTAACATTCAGCGGCCTTTCTAAATCTCACATGATTGCAGGTTTTCGTATTGGCTGGATGATCTTAAGCGGAAAGAAGGAGATGGCAAAGGATTATATTGAAGGCTTAAACATGCTTTCTAACATGCGACTTTGCTCCAACGTTCCGGCACAGTCTATCGTACAGACTGCACTCGGAGGATATCAGAGCGTAAATAATTATATTATACCAGGCGGCCGTATTTATGAGCAAAGAGAGTATATCTATAAGGTATTAAATGATATTCCTGGCATCAGTGTTGTAAAGCCCAAGGCAGCTTTTTATGCCTTCCCAAAGATCGATACAAAACGCTTCAATATCGTCGATGATGAGAAATTTGCTCTTGATTTCTTAAAGGAGAAGAAGGTTCTGATCGTACATGGAGGTGGCTTTAACTGGAAGCAGCCAGACCATTTCCGTATTGTATATCTGCCGCGTATTGAGATACTTGAGGAATCATTAAACAATTTGCGTGATTTCTTATCGACATATCAGCAGTAACCCTCGCAAAAAATTAAAAAAACCGTAAGAATCACTTCCTTGTGTTTGACACATCGCTGTGCTATAGTAAAAGAAAAAGCTGTGTCGAAAGATGCAAAACAGTGCAGTCAAATGTGATGCGCATGGGGAGGCCGGATGAAAAAACAAATTATACTTTTTGTGCTCCTGTTGTCGCTTATGACAGCAGGAGTTTTTCCTTTACAGAATACGATTGGCTATGCAAGCGAGTCATCAGGAAGAAAGATCGTGACTATTGTTTTTGATGATTCCTTTAGTATGGCAAATGAGAATCGCTACTCGAATGCTAATTATGCGATTCAGGCATTTATTGCGCTTTTAAATGAAGAGGATGAACTTCATTTAATTTATATGAGTGATGCTGCAAGACAGCTGGCGGCGCAGCCGGGAAATTTTGATCCGTCAGCGATTGCAAAAGATATTGACCTGACAAATCCGCAATCAGGTGCCGATCAGGTGAGAAATAATCCGTGGCAGGGTGCAGGAACACCGTTTGGTGCAGTGCAGATGGGATACAATGAATTAGTATCTCATGAAGATACTGATTCTTCCACACAATATTATCTGATTGTATTGTCAGATGGTGGTTTTATGGACGATGCGACAAATCAGATTACGATTGACACTGGGACTGTGCAGGGACAGTTTGAATCCTTTTATGGAACCTTGATGCCAAACCAGACACATATGAATACATATTATCTGGCAATTGGTGCAGAAGCAGTGGCGCTTACTGATAGACCAGATCTTAACTTTCATGCGCAGACGGCGTCAGATGGTCAGAGTATGATTCTTGCAATAGGAGCGTTAGCTGATACTATTTCAGGCCGCTATCGTCTTGATGCTTCAGAGATTTCTGTTTATGATACGTTTGTCAGTTTTACTAGCGAACTTCCATTAAAGAGTGTATCCTTTTTATCGCAGGGAAGAGAGGCAGCAGTATCTTCTGTCACTGGACCAAATGGCGAAAACTATGAAATAAGACGAAACGTGACTCTTGCACCAGATGGATATAATGCCGATCCATCACTTTTTGGAAATGCAATCGTGACTGATGCAGGTGGTGCGAATATGCCTGCAGGTACATATCAGGTGCAGTTTACAGCAGGAGTTGATCCGGCCAGTCTGAATGTTATGATTGAGCCGGCTGTAGAGTGCCGTCTGGATGTACAATATAATGGGGAGACAGTTTCGGCAGAAAAATTAGCAGAAATTCCAGAGGGTGAGACTGTGACGATCACGGCGCAGGCTGTTGAGAGCGGAACCGATACGGTGGTTGATAGTTCATTTTTGGAGGAAGGAACTGCCAATACACTTGTCTACGAGGTAGATGGAAACGAGATTGTACGTTCCGATACAGGTGAGCTGACGATCACTTTGCAGCTTGGTGCGGGGCGCATAAGCGGACAAATTCAGATGCCAGGCTTTTTGCCAAAGACGGCAGATGAGCGTTTTACGACAAAGTCAAAAGTTGTATATCGTGTAGAATCAGATGCGGCTGATGTATCTGTGCGTCAGAATGAGTTAGATTCCTGCGAAGAAATTCGTTTTTACCTTACAGCAGATGGCGTGAAAATGAGTGCTGATGAAGCAAAGAATTACCCGCTTTCTACACCGGTATTAACTGGTGCAGAGGTGAAGTATGAGTGGTATCAGGATGAGGATAGTGGTGAGTGGATTTTTAAGCCAAAGGGTGAAACAGACAGTACTGGCACACTTACGGTTTATGTAGAAAATGAAGAATTAGAGGCATCAGGTCAGGCAGTTATTGATGTGATTCCAAGAATACATTATCAGATTATACAGATTGGTGGACAGGATGCTCATGCAGCTCAGACATCTCTTGGACAAATGGAGCCAATAAAGTTTAAGATTACAGCTGATGCAGAGGCACTTGATAGGGCAGCAATTGATGCGTTAAAGACAAAGCCTACGCTAGCTGTTAAGATGACAGACAGCTCATTTTTTATATGGAAAACAGGCGAAAAAAGAAATGGCATTTCTGGACGGTGGTATATTGAAGATGATGGAACATGTGTATACCAGCCGAAAGGCCTAAGCTGGTTTTATGGAACTGGAGAAGTGGCACTGACACTCTCTGAGGAGGCATCGTGTACGGCAGTCTTTACAATAGAGGAAAGAAGTTTTCTTTATTGGATACCGATTGGTTTTGTCTTATTCTCACTTTTTCTTCTCTGGTGTATCATAGGGTGGATTCGTCAGCCTAAATTCAATAATCAGATCATGGAGATTGTGGTATATACAAAGTTTGGAAGTGCAATTCAGGAATCACCGCGCATCAAGGTTATGAAGCGTCGCATCGGATTAATCCCATATCGTGCATGTCGCATGCGTGTAGGGGATCTTGTATTTATTGCAGCGCCAGGTCGAAAAATCGTACTAGATAAGGATTGTGTGAGAGGACGCGTTGTATATTCAGGTAAGGTTCGGTTTATGGGAAGAAGTGCAGGAAACATGAAACGTTTGCTTCGTATGATGGAACCGGCAAAGCGTGATGTGCGCATGGTGCGCGGCATGGAACTTTATGTGGCACCAGATAAAAATGCGCAGGCGCTGACTGGATACCGTATTACAGGGTAAGCAGAAAGGTATGGGTATTGGTATGGATGCATATGAGCAGATGGGAAGAGAGCTTTTTGAAAAAAGTCAGGGTGCACCGATATTGCTGATTGGTATGGGCGGTGTCGGAGGACGCATTGTGGCACAGATAGATAAAATGTTAGCAAAGGATTCACCAAGGCGCGATAAGGTGGCGATTCTTGCGATTGACACAAATGTAAAGGATCTTCGAAAGCTGCGTGAGCAGGGAATAGAGACAATTCAGATCAGCGATGAGCGTCTGGTTCGTCAATATTTGAAGGATCATCCTCAGTATATGAGTTGGTTTCCGAATAACATTTTTTTGAATAACAGAGGAATGCTTGAGGGCGCTGGACAGATTAGAGCAATATCTAGACTCGCAGCACTAGCTGCTGAGGAAGAAGGAAAGTTTCGCCCGATTGAAGAGGCAGTCAGAAAAATTGCAGCTGTCACGGGAAGCGGATTAAAGGAAAATATCATGACGATGGTTGTCGGATCAATATGCGGCGGTACAGGAGCAGGCATGTTTATCCAGATCCCATTTTATGTCAAAAAAATCATTCAAAAGGTGCTTGCAATTCCAAATGTGATGGTTAGAGGCATGTTTTTGGGACCTGATATTATGGCTCCTATTCAGCCGGGAGATTTAAATCGTCAGGCTGTATATGTTAATGCATATGCCTGCCTAAAAGAATTAAATGCGTTTTATTTATTGCAGAGACGTGATGCTTCATCGTCACTTCTTCGCATGGAATATTATGATTACGGAGAAAATGAGGATCTTGAGGCAGAGGTGATGGAGTCGCGCCAGATGTATCAGGCAATTGCAAAGGATCTTTCGTCAAAGGGCGTGGCTGTATTAGATGAAGAAATACCAGAGGAGGTACAGGAGGAATATCTAAAGCGAAACGGAACTATTCCATATGATCATCTGTTTTTATTTGACAGCAGCTTTAATGGCGGCACGATTGGACAAAAGCAGCTGGCAGAGGTAGAGCGCATGATTGCGTCCATGGCATATGTGCATCTGCTTACGGATGTAGGAGAAAATGCGCTGTCTGTTGAGGATAATTTTATTCTTTCCACGATTGGAAGCAATGGTATGGCTCGCTTTGGAAGCGCAGGTCTTTGCAAGATTATTTATCCAGGTGAGCAGATCATGCAGTATTGCTCAATGAGATGGATTACAGAGCTTGTTGATTCTTATTGGATGCGTATTGATAAGCGCTTTGAAGAAGAACTTATTCTGGCAAGGGAAGAACAGGCAATGAATCCGCGTATTCAGCTGCCTGGAATTATCGAGCGTTATCAGGAGATTTTTTTGGAGGAGACATCAGGAGAACATGCAAGTATGGCATCCTTATATGCTCAGGTTTTCATGCAGAGTGATGATGGAACAGATTTTTCGCTTGCAGACCGCTTTTTGGAGCAGATTGAGGAGATGATAGAGGATGCGACTTCAAAGGAAAGTCTGCAGCGCCTTGGAGAATCCTGTATGGATATTTCTATTGATCAATGGATTCAGTCACCGGAAGCAGCAAGACAGGGAGTAGCAACAAATAAGCAGTCAATTAGAAATTATAGGGCTGCTGTCATGAAGGTTATTGATGATACGAAATATTCACTTCCAAATCAAATGATTCCGGCAACGCTTAGCGCAATGATTCAGATGAGTGACCGTGACAGCTGTATTTCTCAGATTCTTGGACGTGTACATCCGATTGCGGCTCGTTATCTTTTGTATGCGATTTTAGAGCAGACTGCAGCACGGGCAAGAGAGGCAAATGAGGATTGCTTTGGACTTGAACTTGATCTGATCAGCAAGGCAGATTATGATATAAGCGGCAAAAATCCAGGGCTTCCGATAGAGGCTATTCTTGGAAAAAGGATGAATCGCAAACAAATGCGTCAGGTACTTGAGGTGTATGAGGATGCATCTGGAAGAACAGCTGCAAATTTGACTGCATATTTGTCGGCACAGCTGCGCGCAAATGTTTATGAGACGCTGCAAAAACGTCTTGAAAAGCTGTGTGATCTGTACAGACGTTTTTTCAATGTATTAGAAAGCTCTACGGAGGATCTTAGAAGACAGATTCGTGAACTCAAAACGATGGGAAGACAGTCATCTGTAGGAGAACAATATATTTGCTGCAGTGAATCGTGCCTGGAAACATTATATGAAAGATTTGCTCTTATGTGTCAGAATACAGGCGCCGAGCTTCCGCAGGAGTCGGCAAGAATGATTCTTCGAAATATTTACGGAGAGATGGAGCTGGAATTAAAGAAAAACAATATGGAAGACCGCCGCAGAGAGGATATGGCTTATAATAACCGCATGAGGACGATATTTAATCAGGCGGTGGCAGAGGTGATGCAGCAAAAAGCGCGTGAGCAGGCTTCTTCAGTAGTGGAAATAAGTATATATGATGCATTTGCACTTGAGATGCAGACAGAGCTTGGCATTGTGCGTGAGCATGATCGTGATCGTTATGATGCAATGCTAGATGCATGGATTAAAAGCAAGGTATCAGCTGCCATGACAATGGCGCAGCCTTGGATCGGCATATGCAATACAGTGGGTGCGACGACTATGTCTGTTTATCTTGCAATGCATCCTGACAATGCTGTTAGAATGGATAATACACCATCTGTCGAGGCGACAGCAGCACGTTATTTAAAAGAACGAACAACACCACAGGGTCATGCAGTTACTGTGCTGATCCATGATAATTTCCGCCAGAATGAATTGATTTGCTATAAGGCACGCTACAACTTGCTTATTGAAAATCTTGATAAATTCAAACGGGAAGGAGAGGCGCATCGCTACTATGAGCAGCGAATCAACCGTATTGGTCAGCTGCCAGGTACGTCAAGAGAGTCAGAGATCATTACTGTAATCAATCCTCATTTAAATAAATATTGGTGCGAGGAGGGCTTTCTTCCAAGTATTTATCCATCGCAGCGAATTGTGGATGAAAAAAATAACATGCGAGCCTTTTTCTATGCACTAACACTTGAAAAACCTTGCTGTGTGCGTTTGAAAAATACTAAGGGAAAAATATCATGGTGGTTTCTTCGTGGTATGGATACGATTCGCGTCAAGGCAGCAGGTGTCCCAATTGGAAGCTCTTATGCAGATCTGTATGAAGCGATGAAATTTAACAGGGATATGAAATATACACTTTTATATTATGGAAAAAATCATTTGCATCGTATAAAGGCTCAAAGCATGCAGGATCAGCTAGAGCAGGAAATTTACACGCAGCCGATAATTGCCGATATGATTCAGCAGGAGAAAGAGCCAGACGATGAAAACATGCTTGATATTTTTGAAAAGATGTCAAGAAGTATGGAAAGTGCACAGTTTAATCGTTTGTTAGAGGGATTGGCACAGTTTATTCGTGAGTATTGTGAGTATATGTTTGATAAGGACGAGGTCAAGGTAATATACGCATGCCGAAATATAAGAAATGCTATTGCAACATTCTCAAAGCTTTATCAAAGAAGCAAACAGGAAAAGCTTACATACAGAGAAGAACATTTATTGTCAGTTTTCCTTGAGCTTTATGAAGAAGATGACATGGCAGATTCAAATGCAGGATTAAGCAAAGTCCTTTATGATACTGATGATCCGGATGCAGAAGCTGCAGTCGCAAAAGATGAGCCAGGTGAGAAAATTTTTACAGATGATTATGATGATCTTGCCTAAACAAAGGCAGCGCTATAGTAAGGGGGTGAAAAAATGCTGTATGTGGTGAATGTGGAAGCGTGTATTCATCAGGAAAATTATGGTATTTTTTTCTATGAGCCTGCAGCAAAGCAAAAGATAGAGCTGTTTGAGGCAAAATGGACATTTGAGTCACTGACAGATGTATTTTCACAAATTGCAGCGCATATAAACCGCCGCGAGTTTGAAGATAATGATTATCAGGTCATCGTATGTGTAAGAAAACATAAAAGAGCATCAAGACATCAGATGAATGCTCAGCTTATATGGCATGACACAACACTATATGCAAAGACACTCACAGCAAGAGCACTTGAGCAGTCTGGTATGACATCTGTACTGACTTCATCGTATACAAGAAAAATAAAAATTGTTTTTCAGTCTGAGCAGGAATATTTTGGAAGTGCACAGCAGATAAGCAGCTGGGAGGAGGAACAGGAAGGTCTTAGATCCTTTTTAGTAAGTCTGCAGGCTGCTTGTGAGGCTATACAAAATGATCAGAGTGATCATGAAGATATGTCTGGTGAGAAAAATTCATATGTCATGGTAGACAGCTTTGGACTGCCATCAGTGCTTACTCCTAAGGAGTGGGAGAATACTCTTTTTCAGGCGCTTAATGTTGCAGTGCTTAACGCAAAGAGGGAATCTTCACAGACATGGCTTCAAAGAAGGATTCTTTCTGTAATAGAGGAAGAAAAGCTGCTTGACGAGAAAATGAGAATGCCAGAGGAGGAACTTCCACAGATTGATAATATAAATTCGCCAGATGAAATATCAGATGACAATTATGGCGAATATATAAGCCATCGTCTTAGAAGTGTAATCGAAGGAAGTCAGATAGGGCGTGTATGTGAAGTTATTTATTGGCCGGTTGCAGCAAATAGCAGCCAGGCGAGTACACTTGCTATGTTTGGGCTTGTGGAGCTTTTGTGTATGCAAAAAGAAATCACACAAGAAAGCATACAGCGTTATTTGACACATGGAGATCCTCGTGCAGCCAAACAATTGCAGGAACACTTTTTGGATGTTCTGGATGGATACCGATATCAGCTTAGAAAAAAACGTCAGCAGATCATACGTGAAATTCAGGCAGAGCATGCAGACTTATATGCATCAAATGACCAAGAAACATCTTTTGAGCAGGAACAAAGGATTCGTATAGAACCTTTGATGGTTCCAAGTGCACCGCAGGAATATCAGGAGCATTTAAAAAATGTAAAGATGCAGCTTGACATCTGTGAGCTTTCTTTAAAAGAAGGAAAGAAAAGTGAGATGAAGGAGCGTATAGAGCAGGCCTCTGATATTCTTTTTAAGACAACAGATGGTTTAGAGGATGAGCTTGTGGCATATCAAAAGGCGGCAGCGAAGACACTTTATCGGGAGATAGAGCAGTCTGCTTCAATTGGTTTTGAATCAGTATCATCAGTAAATAAGCTAAGCGAAGCATCTATTCAAACAAAAAAAATACAGAAGCAAAAGACAGAAGCATCTGCAAAGGAAATGATCACAAAATGGAAGCAAGATATGCAGTTTCTTGTGCACTGCGCAAAGCTTACAGGATTCTTGCCATCATTTTTGTATCTGTGCGGCTGCATGGCATTTGCTGCTGGTATCTATTTTCCAGTCCATAAGGGTGAAGGCGTACAGTCTGTGTATGCAGGTCTTTGCGCTATGGCTGTTATCATTATTTTTCTGGCGGTGGGCAGTTTTAATATTTCTGGCTATTTTATGAATGAGATTCGTAAGAGCTATGCACATTTGCAAAACCAGATAGAGCAAGTTTTAAAGGCGTATCAATTTAGAGCACAGGATTATGAAAATTGTCTAAATGAATGGCTGTGTGAATTTAATAAGCAGCAGTTTAAGAATGACCAGGCACAAAAAAATCAAGGTAAAAATGAGCAGGTATCAGCGCGTGCATGGCATCTTGCGAACATCAAGCGCATTTTAGATTTGCTGGATTCATTTGGGTTTGAGCAGAATAATCATGTGACTGTACAAACAGAAGATGCAATGATTGCATCACGCATTGTGCAGCCAATGGATTATAGTCAAAAAGAGCTTGGAAATGAATGCTATTGGCCAGTTTGGACAGAAAATGATATTGAAAGGGGGCAGAGAAGGTGAAAGAAATTGTGACGATTATTTTTGCTTTATTATTTCTGGCACTTGATTTGTCTCTGATTGTTTCAGTAAAGAGGCTTATAAAGGCAGGAAGCAAGATTCAGGGAGCAGCGGCAGCTGTCTGCTATGGAATTTTTGGTGTTGTGGCTGTATTTGCGTGCGGAATTGGAAGCGAAGGCATGTATCAGTCAATGAAAAAGACTGCATTGTTTTCTTATATAAAAATAAACTTTTTGTCTGGAAGCAATCCGCAGGTTTTATATTTTCTTTTTTATATACTGATGATTAATTTTGCAGTATGCATTGCTGGTCTTTTGATTTGGTGGTTTATTTTACTTATGAGCAAATTGACATGCGTGCAAAATGCAGCCATATATATCAAAGAAAAAATGAGAAAACGTCCATTTACAACTATACTTGGCAAATGGCTCTGGAATCTTAGCAGTGCGATGCTCGTTTTATTTTTTATTCAGATTGTGTGCGGACTGATTGCAGTGTATGTGAAAATTCCAGAGTTTTCTTATATAAGAAAAACACAGTGGTTATACGGCTTTTTTAGGCTTACGTTTTTGATTAGTCTTGTAATGGCTGGTGTTGGCAGAGCACTTAGCTATGATGTCAAATGGTCACTTGAACAGGGAGCACCACAAGAGTCAGCAACACAAAAAGCTGAAAAAAAGCAAGCATCGTATGAGCGATTGCTTTTGGGTGTTAATCTGAGGGTGGCATCTAGAAGTGATTTGAAAATGGTGCTTCCAGATTATCTGTATGAATGCTTTCAAAGACGCCACAGAGTAGTCTTTCTATGCAGAGGAAAAGAAGAAAAATTGCATTGGCAGATGACTTTAACTGATATGCTTACAGGACGATTTGGTGAAATTTGCTTGATTAGAATTGGTGAATCAATACACTTGAAGAATCGCGAAGATATTGATATACTTGTGGCAGATGCGGATGAATTTTTACATACAAATTTACAGCAAATTTGGCCGCAGTGGTTTTTTCAGGTTGGATTCGTCATTTTGTCTGATTCACATCGTTTTCTGGCAGATACGACACAGGCAGATGCTTTTTTTGCTCTTTGGAGACAGATGGCTAGTCAGGATTTTTCACAAAGGAGCAGCAAATCTTCGATTCAGTATTTATTTTTAGACTGTACAATGAGCGCACAGGAAAAAGAAGCACTTGTTTATTATGCAGGAGGCGATGTTGAAGATCAAGCTGACTGGGAAAAAGAAGCATCTAATGAGGAAAGCAGAGAATTAGTTCCATGGCTTGTTGTATCACAGGCAGGTCTTTACAGAAGATTACTTCTTTTAATGAAGGCAGAAAATGGGGTGCCTGAGAGTTGGCTTATCAGACAAAAAAAGCGCTTTGGTATGGAGCATGCATCAACAGAGGAGTTTCTAAAAAACGTATTGTCAGCTGTTCTTCCAGACTATCCGGTGCAAAACATCTATGATATCTTTTCATTTGAGGAGGAGCCAGCCTGGCCGCATGGCAAATGGAAAGTTCGCTTAAGCGATGCAGCAGCAGAGGCAATTTTGACAAGGAGAGACACAGAGAAAAAGCTTATCAGCACTCGACCAGAAATGATTCGCCTGCCGGATATGGTCTATGAAATGGAAGATGTGGCGCCGCTTGGAAGCAAGCTTGAGCAAAACAATTGGCGTATGCAGCTTTGTGAGGCAAAGATAAAACGAACATGCAGGGGTGTTTATTTTCTTGCAGAAACAAGGAGTCTTTCTGATTATGATCATATGATACATGAGGAATATGAAGAAAAATCAGTATTTAGACAGCCTGATCAGTACGAGACAGTTTTTTTGCAGCTTACAATTATGTGCAGTGAGAGTTCAGAGAAAAAACAGCTTGCGCAGTTATTGGCATCAGTTTGCAATGAAGTGTTATCGACCATCTTTCCTTATAATAAAGGGCAAATTACGGCATGTTATCGTGATGAGGATTCTTCTTTGGGAATTGTTCCTTTTATCAGACATAGTCAGACAACGGAAAATATGTACCAGGATGCGTTTGTGATTGATCTTATCGAAAATCAGAGTGAGGAAGGACTTGCCGCCGCACTTTATAAAAACAGCAGTCTTCTTTTTATGCTGTGCAGGGAATGGCTAAGACGCGCTGTAGATGATCCAAAGTCAAACGAGGCCGCGCTTGTAGATTATATGATGAAAGCACAGCAAACACAGCTGATGCTTCCTGCCGCATCTGAAAGTGCAGGACAGCTTGCAGGATTAGCGAAGCTTCTCTTGGGACTTTTGAGCGAGTAAACATGATTGTCACCTGCCAGCCAAATAGCGATGAACAGCTAGAAAATTAGGAGGAAAACAAAAATGAGTGGAGAAAAAAATCAGGTATTAGAGAATATGAAAACAAGAAGAAGTATCCGCAAATATAAGCCGGATATGGTTCCGAAGGAAATTATTGAGAAGATTGCAGAGGCTGGAACATACGCTGCAACTGGCATGGGCAAGCAGTCTCCAATCATTATTGCCGTTACAAACAAAGAACTTAGAGATCGTCTTTCCAAAATGAATGCACAGGTTATGGGATCAAACAGCGATCCATTTTACGGTGCACCAGTAGTTTTAATCGTTCTGGCAAATAAAAATTATGGCACTTATGTTTACGATGGAAGCCTTGTCATGGGTAATCTGATGTTAGCCGCACATGAGCTAGGCATAGCAAGCTGCTGGATCCACCGTGCAAAAGAAGAATTTGAAAGCCCAGAAGGAAAGCAGATCTTAAAAGATTTAGGCATTACAGGTGATTATGAAGGCATCGGTCATTGTATTTTAGGTTATGCTGACTGTGAAGAGCCAACAGCTGCACCGAGAAAAGAAAACTATGTGATTTTTGCGGAGTAAGCGCAAAAAAGAAAATGCAAAATAAAGTTGCATAAGAGTGAAAGCGATATCTTTTAATGTACAATATGGCGAGGCTGTATGTACAAAAGATATCGCTTTTTATATGGAGCATAAACAAAATTGGCACTTGAATTATAGATGCATGTGATGATATAGTATATACAAATGTTTAACAAAAGAAAAATAATAAAACACCCGTTGATTGGAAGGTCAGCGATAAAAAGGTGTGAGTCAACATGAGGGAGAGGAAAATGACAGAGTTTGCGCAAAAGCTAAATGATTTATTGAATCAGCAACCAGAGAAGCCAGTAACAATCGCAAGAATGGCGAAGATCAGTCCTGATGATATATCGAAATACAAAAGAGGAAAACGTTTTCCTGAGAATAGAGAAAAAGTGAATAGGTTGTTGTCTGTAATTCGTTGCTCAGCTTCTGCGCGCGATGAGGTAAAAAATGCTTGGAAACAGGAATACATGGCGCGAAAATATAAGGAAGATGATGCATGGGAATGCATAAAAGAAGTTTTAAGATTTCTCCAAAGTGAAAGTCTCACATCAGATATCTACTTGTACGAGAAAAAAAGCGAGTCTCGTTTGACGGAGGGGGTACTTTGCGGAAGCTTAGATGTAAGAAAATATTTAGAAGCTTTTTTGAGTAATAGCCAGGAACGTGAAATAAAAATGTGGGGGAACGAGGAGTTTGTGGAAAATTTGTCTTTAATCCCATACTCAAAAGAGACTCAATATTTACACTTAATTCATTCAGAAAGTAATAAAAAAACGTCAAAGTGGATTCATACAGTATGTGGAATGCTGTTAAGGATGATTTCTTGTCCACAATATTATCCAATGATTGTATATGGAAATAATGGTTGGGCAGGACAACTTTTTTCTGGTGTTGTCATTTCAGAAAAAGAGGCTGTTTTTATATCGGAAGATGCAGAACAGGGAATCGTGTTAAGAGATAATGATCAGATTCGGATGATTAATCACTATTTTATGAAGATACGAGAACAGGGAAAGCCAATTGCCGTGACTGTAAAACAAGGAGAGTGGTATAGGGTAATTGATGATGCAGCTATTTTTATCCAAGGTTGGATTGAGTTAGATCGTATTACAAAAAGAAAAGGGACATGTTATATTACATCAAAGGCAATACAGACTTTTTCTGAAAATAGTGTTTTGTGGGATCGCTATAAAAATGAATGGTATCAATATAAATCAAAACTCGGAAAGAAAAGTATATTTGAATCCATACTAAAGGACTCAAAGACTGTTCTTATTGATAGTGATTTAATGCCATTAAAAACGAATCTTACAATTGAATTTTGTGAGGAGCGTTTTTTGTGTATTTCAGTGGTGGCAGAATATGAAATTAGAAGATATGAGGTGTGTGAGCCAGAACTAATCCGATGGATCGGATGTACACTGAAAGAAATCTCCGATTCTGAATTTGTGATGAGTGAACAAAGAAAACAGCAATTTCTTTTACAAATGATTGAAAACACAGAGAAGGAGAACGAGAAAATATGAGTACGTTTGCACAGTTATTTGAAAGAATGATGGCAGCACATAATGTAACAATGCACCAGATCGCAGCAAGATTGGAAGTGGAATATCATGTACTGAGTCGCTTTAAAAATGGAACGAAAAAACGATCTGTAAAATTGTTAAAATCAATATTGCGTGTCGTTCCGTGTAATAATCGTACAGAGCAAGAGTTGTATGAGGCATTATTCCGAGAAGAATTGCAGACAGCGTATGGAAAAGAGGCATGGGAATGCATAAAAACACTTAAAGAACTGTTGAGTATTCAATTTTTGTCTGTGGATGAGATGTCCGAAGGCATGGAAAATGTTCAAAGGGAAAATCAGGGTAGCAATGGAAATGACATATGGACAATGAAGAATTCCCTGATTTCTGGCAGATCGTCTGTACGCGATGCAGTGCTTTTGATTTTAAATCAGGTGCGTGAGGAGTCAGATGATTTGCCTGTCATATTATGGGGACAAGGGACCGATACACTTTTATCGGATATTGCCTTTGCTTTTCATAATACAGAAATTTCAGTAGAGCATTTGTATTCATTACTGCCATCAACAAGTCAAGAAAGTAATTTGAATAATTTAAAGCTGCTGGCAGAGGTGATGCCATGTCTTCGGTCTAATTTTAATTACGATGTAAGAGTGGTGTATGAAGAAATCTCGTCGAGAGAAGCTTTTTTCCCGTTTGAGTGTCTGTTAATGACAGAGAGAGCTGCGTTATGGATTGAGAAGGAATATAAGCATGCGCAGATTGTTACAGATTCACAGGTGTTAGCTTTTTATCGTGCCAAATTTGAGAGTCAATACAAAAATAGTACGACTGTATTACAGCGAAGCATCAATATTGTGGATTGGCAGAATGAAGCTCAAGAGATGGAAGAGGAGGGAGACACGTTTTATTGCCTTAATTGGCAGTTGTGTGCGATGGAGTTAATTCCGGCCGATGTGCTTGTAACTCATATTAAGCCAGAGAAAAAAGACTATTTGATTTCGGCGCTTGGCGTTTATCAAAAGCGAGTACAGACGGTTAAAAAAAAGAAAAAGAAAAGTGAATACATAACACGTGAAGGAATTCAGTATTTTATAGACACAGGAAAGATACTGGAATTACCAGATGAATGGTATATCCCGTTTTCCAAAGAGGAACGATGTGCAGTTTTACACAGATTGTTGGAACTTATTCAAAAGGAATATGAGACTGAGCAGGCAGAGAAGAAAAAAGACGCTATGTCAGTATCGGAAGGTACGAAGCTTCCTATGATACAGATTTTAAATACAAATTATTTCAGCCTTACACCGGGAATTGCAGTTCGAAGCTCCGGTGAAGTAGATACGGATTTATCCTGTTTGGGATATGACGGAAATATGATTAATTTCTCATTTTATGAAGCTGGTATAACAAGATGGATTTTCTGCCTTCTGGAATTTTTACCAGAAAGCGGATGGGTATATTCATTAAAAGAGCAGGTTAGACTGTTAGAGGAGATGCTAGAGAAAATGGATTCACAAAGTAGTGATAGAATAATGTAAGGTGCGAAAAATATACAGGGTGAAAAAATATAGTCTATTTTGGTTGTTTAATGTAGATGGTAGTAGATACAGACTGGTTTTTGAATACAAAAAAAGTTAAAATAAAAAGAAAATTCAAAAGTTGTGTAGATTATTTTGCAGTAGCAGTAGGAGTAAAAGAATTATATACAACAAATAAAAAGTTATTACAGGAGGGGATTAGGTATGCAGTTTGGAGAACAACAATTAGAGGCGTATTTAATCGCTTATAATAAATTTCAAGCTGATATGTCGGTTGTAGAGGATTTAGAAGAAAGTCTGCATAATATGCAGGAAAATCTAAAGAACAAACAACAGCAATTGGAACAGTCTATCCGTGATAGAAATTTTACGGAAAAGCAAAAGCAAGAGGCTGAAAAAAAAGCAAGAAGATTGGAATATCAGTATTCAAGAAGTATGGGAACAAATGACATAACAGGTGGAAATGACTATGTCATCTTGAACGAATATACAGATCCAGACATATTTGAAAAAAAACAAAAGGAAATTAAGCAACAATGTGATGAATCTATTAGAGTGTATTGCGAAAAAAAAGAAGCAGAACTTACAGTGTCGAAAGGTCAGTTATTACAAGAGCAATCCGAATATAATCAAGATAAAAATAATTACATACGCCGAACGATGAAACAGATAAATAGTGACTGTCTTGATATTATAGAAAAGAAGAAGCAGGATGTTCTTGAATACTTAAATGCTAATCAGAAAATTAAAAGTACAGAAACTGCTAAACGAATTCAAAATGTTGTTGATACAGAAACTATTGGTCGAGATGAGTGTGGAAGTTCAGAAGAAAATATAATAACAAGAATTCTTTTGCTAAAAGGAACGGAAGATTATTGTAGAACTCAACGATTTGATCGGGAAGATTTTAATGATAATCGACGTAAACTTTTTAGTGATGGAATTGTTGATTTTGTTACACAATATAAAAAAGGATCTTACTATCAAAGTAAATTATTCTACCCTTTTTTGGGAATAATGATAATAGGGCTTTTCATTTTATTTACGATAGGAATTGCGCCGTGGACATCGCTAATTCCATCAAGTCGTGCAATTGCTAGTGTTGGTGGTACAGCAGTGACATGGATAATTAGAACGCTTGTATCAGCTATAATAGCAGTTGTTGTAGGGGGTATAGTATATTGGGTTGTTGAGGAAGTTATTATAGATGATGGAGGGGCTCCTGGTGTTATTGTAGGAATAATAGCATTTGTAGTTGCAATGTTTTTGTTCGACACTTTTGAATATTTGAAATTTTCAACTCAAAGTATGATGGGGGCTGGAGTTGTTCTTCATTATATTATTCTTGAAATTTTTAATTTCATTGTGATAACCGTTATTGTTGCCGTTATGTATTTGGTTATAGTACATACTGCTCTTGTGAAGATCTTTTTTAAACCAGGAAAAGATATGGTTATTGAGGATTTGAATCATTTTGAAGAGTATTTTGATAGAAATAGAGTAACCTACGTGCAAATGTTTCATTATGAGGAAGCAATAGGATATGCATGTGAAAACAGGCTACATTCAAAAATTATGGAGCTAGATGCACAACTTCAAAATATGGAAGTAGATTCGGAATGTATAGCATTTACAAGAGAATGTAACGAAAAATTAGATGCTAGACAGCGAGAGCGTAGCAGACAAATTGCTGAAATAGAACAACAGAAAAATGCGTCTGAAGAAAAAAAGAACACGTTAAGCAAAAAACTGAAAGAAAAAGATAAAGAAATTTTGGAATTGCAAGGGGTTATTGACTTCTTTACGGACAAAATTAATTTACTAATAAGTAAAATTACGAAGCAAAAAACACAGATGGAGGATACGAAGAACAGTTTGATAAAGCAGACAAAAATACTCACAGATGACAGTGTAGATACGTTTGATGCAGAATGTAAACTGTTAAATACACCTGGTGAACTTCTAAAATGCAAAGGACAATTAGCAAAGCATATTTATTTCGTTCGCAATGAAAAAGATAAAAATGAAATGGCAGAGTTAAGAAAAATTGATTTAAGGTGTCAACATACGATATTTGTATATGATGATAAAGATATTTCTGGCAATAATCTTAGCGAAGAATTATGTCATTTTATAAAATGGTTTATAGATGCTGTGCGAAGAAGTAATCCAGAAACATTGCTGAGAAAATTTCCAGTAATTGATGTATTATCTGGAATAAGTATTCTGAGCATGCCACCATATAATAGATATATTCAAGTCATAACGAATGAGGATGGAAAAGCAAAATTAGTAGGTGCTTTAGAAGAAAAGGAAAATGATATTGTATCAGATATCAGAAAGAAAGGAGTTAGAATTAATAGTTTTGATGAGCTGAATAATATAAAAATGGGGAACGATAGAAATATAAAGGATATAGCTATACGACCTAATATACCAATTGATGAATTATGGGAAAAGCCACGTCCATATAGCTTTATTATTTTTATTGTTCCTAATGTGAACGAAGATGGAGGAAAGCCGTCTGTTCTTAGTGATCAGATAAAGAATGTGCTTATGAATGTAAAGCTCTATGGTATCGTACCAATTTTTCTTATTTCTTCTAATACATGGAATAATGTTAAAGAAAGTGCAGATGCTGCTTATTTACAGAATGTCAAAGATAAGACTGTTTTTCTTGTAAAGGGCGTAGGAAGAGATAATGCATCCAAACTGGATATCTAAAGTGCTTTATGAATACTGCTGGTAATTAAAAAATTACCAGCAGATAGAGAGTGTAATTTGCAAAGCCAAGTAGAATGGTGGTGAGGAAAAATAGGTAATGAAAGTTTTAAGGATAGAATAAAAGCGAAGGTAGATCCGTCAAAAATTGATATGGAAAAATTTAAAAGGAAAAAAACAAATTCGTCAGAATCATCAGAAGATCCTAATAAAGGAGCTAGAGAGAGATCCAGACCAGAAGGGAGAGTAAGAAAATTACAGAAAAACACTTTTAAAGTAAATTCAGGTGAGATATTTCATATTGAACCTGAAAAAAAGGATGCTTTAATTTGCAAAATGATAGAGCTAGAAAGTGAATATCTAAGAATTCATCCTCCTCAATATCTTTGGTATGATTATGAGCCTGAGAAAGAATCTGATAAGGAATATGGTTTTTATAATCGTGAAAAAGGAAGAGTAAGGTATGATGATGGATTCGAAATGGATGCAGAAGCGGATACAATCTATATCAATTCAGCATATCCGCTTCAAACGAAAACAGATTATAAAGAATTTTTAGATACAATTATTCATGAAACACGACATAAATATCAATATGAATCTATAGAATCAATAAAAGATCATCGAGAGATTACTGAGACGAGTAGACAGTTCTTAGAATATTCTGATGAAAATTTTGATGAAGATTTTAGGAGGGGTAGATATCCGATAAATGGTCTTGAATGGGATACAAAAGCATTTGCAGAACAGAGAACAAAGCTGTATATGGAATATACTGTGGATGAAATACTTTCACTTGAAAAAGCACCAGCTATAATTGTAAGAAATCAAATATTGATGGAGGCAGGAAGTATATCACCTAATGGAACTATTGCCCCGATAACTGTTGGCAAGACATTTGATGAGTTTATTCAAAAAAATGCTGATAGAAAAGAAGATGAAGGTGAAAATAATATACCTAAAGGAGGTTTTAATATGGCAAGTAGTGTGGATTTTTCAGAAGAGGCTCAGAGAGCAGCAGGAAATAAATATGAGGAGGTGATTGCGGACATATATAAAATTGCATCTGATACTATAACAGAGTTTACCGGTATTATAGAGAAAACTCCGTTTGAACAGTTAGAGAGTGCTGGCAATATTTTTATTGAATTTTATAATAATGATTTGAGAGATAAAGTGAAGAAAGCGATAGAAGGATGGCGCAATTCAGATAATAGTTTTACTGCATTATTAACATCAATTGGGGAAAGTCAGAAATCTATAAACGCAGCCAATAAAATTGAAGAGGATATTCAAAATGAAGTAGAAAATTTTGGACAAATGGATCAAATTAAAATTGATAAACCGGTTGCAATTGATGTGCAAGCAATAGAGTCGGCTGCAGAAAAATTTAATACATTTTGTACAAAG
Organism: Anthropogastromicrobium sp.; assembly: GCF_037349415.1. Lineage (NCBI taxonomy): Bacteria > Bacillati > Bacillota > Clostridia > Lachnospirales > Lachnospiraceae > Anthropogastromicrobium > Anthropogastromicrobium sp. Next base: position 637 of record NZ_JAXWCK010000031.1, on the reverse strand, counting down.
CTTGGGGAACTTAAAGAAGAGTATGAAAAAACATTTAATCAATTAGCTGATAGCAATGCATTGTATGCAAATATGGTTGAAATGGTAAATACAACATTTTCTAAAGTTGAGGAAGGCGCAATTGCAACTAGAACAGATATGGAAAATATTAGCACAGAATTTAAAGAAGCATTAGGTAAGATGAACACAATAGCGACTGCAAAAGCTACAATAGCAAAAAGTAATGTGGCTACCGGTCAAGTACATCAGTTTAAAGAAAAAAGAACTAGAATGACGACTTTTTAAAATGTAAAAATTGAAAGGAAAAGAGAATGGCACAAGAAAGCTTTGCAGATTTTTTTGAGTCTATGGGCGATGATGAGCAAAATATCTTTTACCATAGTACGTTTCGCCTTAATTGGGTACGAACACTGGAAGAAAAAAAGTCAGAATCAGAAAGAAAATATTGGGTTAAATATGGAGAAACAGAAAAAATTCATATTTATAATGATTTAAAAGCAGTACTTGAGAGTATGGATATAAATCCTGATGATCAGGTAGAAAATATCAAAAAGTTTGATAAGTTTATTAATAGGCTACCAGAGATCAAATTGAAGAAAATACCGCAAGAGTTTACTTGGTATAATACTACAATAAA